>NZ_JBHWIE010000521.1:0-3923 GCF_042732085.1 Actinosynnema sp. NPDC059797 | reverse complement strand
CCCTGACCCCGGGGGCCGGGCGGGGGGGGGGCCGGGGGCCCGGGGGGCCCCGGGCCCGGTCGCGCGCCGGACCGGCCTCAGGACTTGGCCAGGTGGGCGAACCGGGCCGTGCCGTCGGGCTGCACGCGCATGATCGGCACCACCTTGGCGGTCGGCGAGCCGCGCTCGTCGAAGGAGAGCCGACCGCTCGCGCCGGCCACCGAGTACTCGCCGTGCAGGCGGTTCCGCACCTGGAGCAGGTCCTCGGTGGACATCTGGCGGTCCGGCGGGACGCCGGCGAGCCGGACCGTGCGGACCGCGGTCAACACGGCGTCGTAGGCCATGATCGCGCTGGCGTCGTCGAGGCCGTCGTCGGGGAAGAGCACCGGGAAGCACACCGTGCACACCGCGTCCCGCAGGTAGTACGTCGCGGCGGGGTCGAACTCCGCCTCGGCCTCCCGCCACGCGTCGGGGTGCGCGAGCGCGGTGAAGAGCACCTCGACGCCCGCGTCCGCCGCCCGCCGGGCCAGGTCGCCGGGGAACGGCACGGCGGACAGGTCGTCGCCGGTCATGATCCTGATCCGGTGGTCCTTGCAGTTGCGCTCCACCAACTGCGCCACCAGCACCAGGAGCTGCTCGCCGCGGCCCGCGAAGTAGATCACGTCGGGCCTGGCGGTGCAGATGTTCGGGATCATCTGCAGGAAGGTGTTCCCGACCCCGCTCAGCCGGGAGTCGAAGAACTCCGTCTGGCCCGTGAAGCGGTGGTCGGCGTCGGCGAAGGCCGCGGAGAACGACTCCGCGAGCGTCCCGGGGTAGAGCTCGGCCTCGGTGTCGTCCTGGATCAGCAGCGCCGTCCGGGCCTCCGCCTTCACGTGGACCGCGGCGGCCCGCGCCTGGGCGGCGTTCGTCGGGGCCATGCGCAGCAGCCCGTCGATGTCGCCGAGGTCGTCGGAGGTGAGCGTCGAGCCGAACATCGGGATCTTGGCCGCGGACAGCCGCGTCATCGCGTCCCGGGAGGTGGCCAGGCTCAGCCCGATGCCGGCGACCGCGACGAGGTGGTCCGGGGCGGCGCGCCTGCGCTCCAGCTCGGCGACGACCGGTTCCCACCGCGCCAGCACGCTGCCCGGGTTGGCCAGGAGCAGGCGGATCAGCGGTCGGTCGCCGGTCGCGGCGTCGTGGTTGGCGCGGTGCTGCGCCACGTACGCGCCCTGCAGGTGGTGCCTGACCCACTCGATGGGGGTGCTGTCCCGCTCCGTCAACGTCATCGGGACCATCAGCGCGACGCTGACGTACTCCTTGCCGGCGGCGAGGACGGACTCGTTCTCGGTGCGGATCAGGCCCTGGACCCCGGCCAGTTCGGGGGTGAAGACGTAGCTGCCGTCCGTGACGCCGACGCACTCGCCGTCCTCCGTCCTCGTCACGCCGTCCGCGCACCGCTCGGCCGACCGCACCCACATCGGCACCACGATCGCCCCCGCGATGGCGACCAGCACGGCGCCGAGCGCGAGCCACACCCAAAGCCTCCCCCAGATCGGGGGCGGGATGACGAGGTCGTCCGACTGCCGCCTTACCTCCACTGCGCGTACTCCTCCACGCGGTCCTGCAACACGATGGCGCCCTCGCCGCGGGCCCGCGCCGCGACGAGCTCGGCGCTCGTGGCGATGGTGGGCCTGAGGTGCTCCGCCGGGTCGCCCGTCGGGTCCTGCTGCAACCAGCGCGCCACGACCAGCCTGGGCAGCGCGTCCTCCGCGTCCCGGTCGGCGATGAGGTGCTCGACCTGCCGGCGCGGCTCCCGGTCCTTCGGCAGGCGGTTCGGCGCGGACGTGATCGCCTCGAAGGCGTCGACCCACGCCCACCCCGCCGCCCGGTCCAGCGGTTCGCGCAGCATCCCGGCGAGGTGCTCCACCACGGCGTCGACGTCGCCCAGCGCCAGGCCGTGGTAGAGGGCGTCGACCGGGTTCCCCCGCGCCTGGTGGTGCAGGCGGCACCGGGAGTGCACCTTCGCCCAGCTGTCGCGGTGGTCGTCCGGCCGGGCGGCGAGCCGGTGCAGCAGGACGTGGCGCAGCCACGGCTGGAGGACCAGCCGCGCCGGGTCGCCCTCGCGCCGGTGCAGCAGGAAGTTGTTGACCAGCTTGGCGCGCAGCGCCTCCGCGGACCGGGGCGGGCCCACGCCCGGGATGCCGGCGCCGGCCGGGAAGCCGAGGTCGCGCGTCGCGCTCGCGACGGTCAGGTCCTCCAGCTCCGACAGGCTGAACCCGCCGTCCAGCAGGTGCCGCTCGCTGCGGTCCACGAGCGTCAACGCCCGGTCGCCGTCCTCCAGGGCGACGGCGAACAGGGTGCGCAGCCCTTCCGCCGGAGCGTCGCGGGGCAGCGTGCGGGCCACGTCGACCACCCGGTGCACCGCCCACGGGAGCCCGCCGGTGACCCGGTGCAGGAAGGACGGCGCCCTGGCCAGCACCGAGCCCGCCTGGTCCGCCGGCCGAACCCGGCGCGTGTCCGCCGCCGACATCTCGCCCACGCGCACCAGCAACCACGGCGGCGCGAAAGGCGCGCCCCCGTCCACCGCGCGGGCGACGTCGGTCGTGCCGAGCGGGAGCGGCAGGTCGGCGGACCTGGTGACCGGTATCCCCGGGCGCCGCCACTGGCCGTCCCACGCCGTGTCCCACCGGCCGGCGGCCGCGACGACCACCACCGGGTCGGGTCGCGGGTCGTCCTCGGCGACGAGCGCCCTCAGGAAGTGCCGGCCCGCGGGCAGGTGGACGTTGTCGAGCAGCACCAGGCAGTTCGCCGTGCGCCGGTGCCGGTCGAACCACCCGGCGAACGCCTCCCGCAGGTCGACCCGGAACGCTCGGGCCACCACGCGGTCCACCGCCGCCCGCCCCGCCGCACCGTCCCGGACCGCCTCCCGCAGCGCCACCATCACGTCCCGGGCGTCGCCCTGGCCGCGGGACATCGCGCCCAGCCGCCGCAGCACCCGGCGCCGGTTCGCCACGTCGATCACCTTCAACAGCGCGTCGACCGCCGACAGCCACTCGCTCGACCCGAGCGCCAGGTCCAGGATCGGGCGGATCAGCTCGCCCAGGACCGGTGGTTCCGGCCCGGGGTCCGCCGCGCCACCCGCGTCGTCCGCCGTCGCGCTCGCCGCCAGGCAGATCTCCACCAGCGGGAAGGGCAACCGGCCGAACTGGGGGCAGTGGCGGCCGAGCCCGAGGGCGAGCCGGCGGAAGACCTCCGCCGGGGTGACGTCGGCAGGCAGCGCGCCGAAGTCGAGCAGCACGCGCGGTACCCGGTCCGCGTACCTGGCGTCGGTCTCCTCCAGCAGCGCCGTCTTCCCCGAACCCGGCGGACCGACCAGCACGACCACTGGCAGCGGACGCCCCTGGTCCCGGGAGCGGGCCGTCAGCGCCGCGATGAGCCGCCTGATCTCCCGCACCCCGACCAAGCCGGGCCCGTCCGCCGACATGCGCTCCTCGTCGTTCCGCCTCGAAGCGAGGTGAACACTATTGCGAAGAAAATCTCAACCGGTCAAGGCGCGCATTGCCGTGGGTGTGTTCATCCGAAAATTGCGGACAGCAATTCCGGCCTCAGCAGCACGGGAAGCCGCGTGCCGAATACGCCGTTCAGCGCAGTTCTCGCACTCCACCTCACCGCCGACGAGGCGGAAGGACTCGGTTGCGCGACAGCCCTTGGCGCGCCCTTCCGATCGATCGCCGCGATGCCCATTCGGCCCTGCGGCGAGAATCGGGCGGTTCATTGACAAATGCCGGGCGACCGCGAATACCGCGGGTCGCGGGATCGTCGATTTCGGCGAGCGATCGCGCGACTCCGAACGAGGAAGCGCACCGCCGACGAGCCGCTCGACCGGGGCAGCCGGGCCGCTCCGCCGGACTCCGCCCTCGTCGACCCGAACGGCGGACGCCGGGCACCGCCGCGTGGTGCGGTGG
>NZ_JBHWIE010000520.1:0-3961 GCF_042732085.1 Actinosynnema sp. NPDC059797 | reverse complement strand
TGCCGACGTCACCGCCTGCCCCCGCCACGCCCCCGTGGCCGCGGCCCCCGCGTGGAGGGTGGTGCCGCGACCTCTTGGCCACCGGCCCGAGCCGGCTCGAGTCGACGACACCTCCGGCCCCGTGCTCCACGGCCGGCCGCCGCTCGAACCCGCTCACGGCGTGCACCTGGTGCACTTCACCGCCCGCCGCCCCTTCACCCCGCGCGCCCGCACCGCGTGCTCACCGCCCTGTGCGGCGGCGGCGTCGTCCGCGTCCGCGGCCGGGTCTGGCCGGCCGCCACGACACGGCCCCGCGGCTGGAGGTCGCGGGCCGGTCGGTGCGGGTCGGCGAGGCGGGGCCGTGGCTCGCCTCGGTCGCCGACCGGTCCGAAGTGGGCGCCGAGCCGTTCCGGCGGTCCGCGGTGGACGAGCCGTCAGCTCCCCGGGCGGTGCGCCCGTGCCGGGCCGTAGCAGCGCAGCAGCTCCCCCGCCTGTTCGGCCAGCGGGCCGTCGTGGTCGCGCAGCCAGTCCGGTGGCGCGTCCGAGCCCGCCTCGGACAGGAAGAACACGGTGTGCCGCCAGGCGTCGCGGGCCAGCTTCGCCGTCGCCTGCGGGCGCCTGCTCGTGGGCACCCGGCCGGCGAACCGGACGGCGGTGTCGAACGCGCGCCGGGCGAGCGCGGGCCAGTCGCCGCGCGCCCCGACGCGACCGACGAGCGTGACCAGGTTGTGCGTGGTGAGGACCTGGGCCTGCTCGATGATCGCGTGGTTGCCCGCCAACGACCACCCGGACACGCCGGCCCGCTCCCGGCACAGGGCGGCGAGGTCGTCGACCGGGCCCGGGCGGAGGGCGTAGTGGCGCGCGTACAGGCTGCCGCGCAGGTGGTCGGCCGCCTGTTCCGCGGCGCGGGAGAACTTCGGGGAGAAGCGCCCCTGGAAGATGTCCGCGGCCAGGTGCTCGACCCACGGCAGGTCCACCTCGGCCTCCCGGCCCAGCTCGGCGAGTTCGCGCACCAGCGGGTTGGGCGGCGCCGTGCCGGGGAACGCGTCGAGGGCGAGTTCGCCCAGCCTGCGCAGCGCGGCGAGCGCGTCGTGGCGGGTGCCCTCGCTGCGGGCGCGGTACCGGGCGATGGCGCGCACCCACGGCAGCTCGTCCACCCGGACCTGGTGCCGGAGGTCGAGCAGCAGCAGCGAACGCCGGTTGCGGAAGGCGAGGCAGGTCGCCGCGACCAGGGTGCGCAGCGCCTCGTCGGGGTAGGCGGCGGCGGTCGTGGTGGCCGCGATGCGCGGCACGAGCTGGGCGAGCACCTCGGCCGAGGGCACCACGCCCGCGTCGATCAGCTCCTCCACGGTGCCGGCCAGGGTGCGGGCGACGACGTTGCGGATCGCGTCCGGCACGGGGACGCCGTCCACGGGCGCGCACAGCTCCGCCACGTCCGGCACGCCCCGGTCGGGCGGCAGGGACGCCAGGCGGCGCACCACCTCCCGGGCGATGGCGTGGTGCGCGGGCACGTCGAGCTGGGCCGCCTGCCGGGACCGCAGCTCGCCGTGCCGGGCCGAGCCGGGCTCGCCGCGGCGGCGCACCATCGACTCCACCGCGTGCCGCAGCAGGCCCCGGGCCCGCGGCGTCGGCTCGCGGCCCGCCACGACCTCCTCCAGCGCGTGGCGCAGGACGGCGAGGTTCTCCTTGGGCTTGCGGTGCTTCGCGCACCGGGTGTGGGTGGCGGCCAGTCGCCGGTAGCGCTCCAGCAGCGCGACGCCGCGCTCGTGCCAGGACCGGTCGGCCGACTCGCCGAGGTCGCCGTCCAGCCACCACCGCAGCAGGTCGTCGGCGAAGGGGTTCCACACGGCCAGCGCCTCGCGCATCGCCTCGACCCGCTGGTTCGGCCGGCGCGCGGCGAGCGTGGCGGCGGCCTGGCCGGCGGTGCCGCGCCACACCACGTCCGGGTCGCCCGCGGGCGGGGCCGGGGCCGGTGCGAACCCGAGCCGGTCGGCGAACGGCGCGATCTCGGCGAACAGCCCGCGGGCGGCGTCCTCGTCACCGGCGCGCAGGAGCCAGGCGAGCACCGGCAGCGCCGCGTGCTCCGGCAGGTCCACCCGGTACTCGCCGGTGTCGAGCGCCCGCAGCAGCTCCGCGAGGCCGTCCCCGGTGAGGTGGTGGGCCATGAGCGCGCGGCGTCGCCCGGGCAGGCCGAACCGCTCGCACACGGCGAGTTCGTGCTCTCGCAACGGGCCGCCGGCGGCGGGCTCGCCCGTGGCGAAGCCGCCGTGCACGACCACGGGCGTGACCCACGCCGGCAGCCCGGCGACCGGCTCGCGGGAACCCACGGTCAGGCTGCCGCCGGCGATCCCGCGCACCACGTCGCGCCAGCGGCGCACGCGTTCGTCCGCGCGCCGGCGCGTGGCCTCGTCCTCGTGCGTCAACGCCGTCACGAAGGCACGTGCCAACTGGTTTGCGGCGTAACCGTTCGGGGTGTTCTCGTCCATTGCCGGCGTGGCGGGGTGCGACCCCGCGCCCTCCAGGTTGAGAGCCTGGTGCTCTTCGCTGAGCTACACGCCGTCGCGGTGGCGCGCACCGCGGGCGAACCCTACGACATCCCGGCGGCGGTGTCGCGGGTATTCCGGTTCCGCCGCTCGCGGGCGGGCGCCACGGGGGTGCCCGCCCGCCGCGGACGCGGTCAGCGACCGGCGCAGGTGAGCACCGGCGTCGAGGAGCTGCTGCCGCCGGCGATGTAGCCGAACGTCGTCGAGGCGTTCGGGGCCAGGCGGCCGTTCCAGTCGGCGTTGCGCACCGAGGCCGTGGACCCGCTGCCGCTCGACACGCCGCCCCAGACCTGGTTGACGGTCTGCCCGGCGCCCAGGGACCAGCTGACCACCCAGCCGGGGATCGACGTCGCGCCCGCCGTCACGGTGACCTCGGCCTGGAAGCCGCCCTGCCAGGAGTTGACCGTGCGGTGCGTGGCCGTGCACGCGCCCGGGGGCGCGGTGGTCGTCGTCGTGGCGCCAGTGGTCGTGGTGGTGCTCGTGGTCGTGGTGGTGGTCGTCGTCGTGGTGCCGTCGCTGATGCTGCCCGGGACCGCGAGCAGGGCGTTGTACCAGGTGGTGGCCATCTTGCCGTAGCCGCCGGCGTTGGGGTGCACGCCGTCGGCCAGGTCGGCGGTGGTCAGCGCCCGGTACATGTCGACCAGGTGCACCTTCCTGCCCGCGTTGGCGTTGGCCTGCACGATGCCGGGGATGGCGGCGTTGAACGTGCGCACCACCTGGTCGCTGAACGACAGCGGGACGATCGTGGCCACGAACAGGTGGGCGTCGGGCGCCTGGGCGGTGATCTTGTCGATCAGCCGCGAGAGCCGCTGCGGCGCGCCGGCCGGGTCGCTGCCGTACATGTCGTTGGTGCCGATGTGCAGCAGGATCGTCCGCGGGGTGTAGGCGCGCAGCCAGGTGGTGATGTTCGCGTCGATCTGGGCGATGGTCCACCCGGAGTGGCCCTCGTGGTCGCGGTCGCCCAGGCTGCTCGGCCCGTTGGCGGCCGAGCCGACGAAGTCGACGGCGTACCCGCCCGCGGTGAACTTCTGCCACAGGTCGACGCGGTAGCCGCCGGGCACGTTGAAGCCGTCGGTGATCGAGTCGCCCAGCGGCATCACCCGCACCGCCGCCGCGGGCGCGACGTCGGCTCGCGCGGCGTTGATCGCGGGCGCCGCCACGAGCGCCGCCGCGGCCGTGAGCGCGGCGACGGCGGCGGACAACCGGGGTTTACCGGCCATGGTCGTTCCTTCCCTGGTGTCGGTCTGGTCCGGCACGGCGGCGGCACCGAAACTGTCCTCTGTGGACCGTGAGAGCCCGACTCGTGCGGTGTCAGGGCTGTTCAGCAGCCTACGGAAAGTTTCGAAGAAATCAACGTTCCTTTCGGGATCGCGTCTCGTGTGGCGCTCGCGGTTCGTCGGCGACCCGGGCGGCGACCCGGGCCGCGGCACGGGCGAACG
>NZ_JBHWIE010000519.1:0-3965 GCF_042732085.1 Actinosynnema sp. NPDC059797 | reverse complement strand
CGCGGCGGGCGCGTCCCTGGCCGTCGGCCTGGTGTCGTGGCCCGCGCTGGCCTCCCACGCGGCGGCGCTGGTCGAGGAGAACCGCGCCGCCACGCACGTCGCCGCCCAGCGGGCGCTCGGCGCGCCACCGCTGTGGACGCTCACCCGCCACGTGCTGCCGGCCGTGGCCGGACCGGTCGCCCGGCACGCCGTGCTGCGCCTGCCCGGCATCGCGCTCGCCCTGGCCTCGCTGGGCTTCCTCGGCCTCGGCGCGCCGCCGCCCGCGCCCGAGTGGGGCCTGCTGCTCGCCGAATCACTGCCGTACGTCGAACGCGCGCCGTGGGCGACCCTGGCACCCGCGGGCGCGCTGGTGCTGCTCGCGGTGTTCGCGGTCTCGGCGGCGACCCTCGCCGGCGGGCGCACCCCGCCCGGGAGCGCCCGATGACCCCGATGACCCCAACCACCCCGACCACACTGGCCGCCCCGACAACGGCGAGCACCTGATGACCCCGGCCACCCCGGCCACTCCAGCCACCCCCGCCACCCCGACGAGCACGACCACCCCGCGCGCGGACGGCTTCGTCCGGCTCCTGGTCGGCACCCAGTTCGCCTTCAACCTCGGCTTCTACGCCGTGCTGCCGTACCTGGCCACCCACCTGGGCGAGGACCTCGGCCTGGCCGGCTGGCTGGTCGGGCTCGTGCTGGGGCTGCGCACGTTCAGCCAGCAGGGCCTGTTCGTGGTGGGCGGCGCGCTCGCCGACCGCTTCGGCCCGCGCCCCGCCGTCCTGGCGGGCTGCGCGCTGCGCGTCGCCGGGTTCGCCTGGCTCGCGGTGGCCCGCGACACCTGGTCGGTGATCGCGGCGGTGGTCCTGGTCGGGTTCGCCGCCGCCCTGTTCTCGCCCGCGGTGGAGACCGAGGTCGCCCGCCTGGCGGTCGAGCGGGAGCGCCGCACCGGCGAGTCCCGCACCCGGCTGCTCGGCCTGTTCAACGCGGCCGGGCAGGCGGGCGCGCTGCTGGGCCCGGTGCTCGGCGTGCTGCTCCTGGGCTCCGGCTTCCCCACCGCCTGCCTGGCCGGCGCGGGCGTCTTCGCGCTGGTCCTGCTCGGCCACTGGCGCCTGATGCCGCGCCGGCCCGCGACCGCCGCGCCCCGGCCGGTCACCGCCGGGCTCGCCGGCATCGCGCGCCACCGCGCGTTCCTGCTGCTCTGCCTCGCCTACGGCAGCTACCTCGTGCTCTACAACCAGCTCTACCTGGCGCTGCCCGCCGAGGTCGGGCGCGCGACCGGCGACCAGGCCGCGCTGGGCTGGCTGTTCGCGCTGTCGTCCGGCCTGGTCGTCCTCTGCCAGGTGCCGGTGTCGCGCTGGTCGGCCCGCGCGCTGACGCCCCGGGCCGCCCTGCGCGCGGGGCTGCTGCTCGTCGCGGCGGGCTGCGTGGCGACCGCGCTGCTGCTGCCGGTGGGCGGCCTGTGGCCCGCGCTGGCGTTCGTCGTCCTGCTCACCGCCGGCCAGGTGCTCGCCGTCCCGGCGGCGCGGGCGCTGGTGCCCGACCTCGTGGACGAGCGCGAACTGGGCCTGCACACGGGTGCGATGTCGTCGCTGGCCGGCCTGCTGGTCCTGGTCGCGTCCGGGCCGCTCGGCGCGCTGGTCGACGTCGAGGGCGTGACGTCGTGGCTGGTCCTCGCCCTGGTCCCGCTCGTGGGCGCGCTGTGCGTGCCGGCCCGCCCGAAGGGCTCCGGGACGTCCGGGTGATCCCTCGACCACCCCGGTTATGAATGATCATTCATCGTCGTGCATACTTCTGTACGTGTCCAAGGTGCTCACTTCCCTCCCCGCCGGCGAACGCGTCGGCATCGCCTTCTCCGGCGGCCTCGACACCTCGGTGGCGGTCGCGTGGATGCGTGAGAAGGGGGCGGTGCCGTGCACGTACACCGCCGACATCGGCCAGTACGACGAACCCGACATCGCCTCGGTCCCGGGCCGGGCCTCGACCTACGGCGCGGAACTCGCCCGGCTGGTCGACTGCCGGGCCGCCCTCGTCGAGGAAGGGCTCGCGGCCCTGGCCTGCGGGGCGTTCCACATCCGGTCCGGCGGTCGCGCGTACTTCAACACCACCCCGCTCGGCCGGGCCGTCACGGGCACCATGCTGGTGCGCGCGATGCTCGACGACGACGTGCAGATCTGGGGCGACGGCTCCACCTACAAGGGCAACGACATCGAGCGGTTCTACCGCTACGGCCTGCTCGCCAACCCCTCGCTGCGGATCTACAAGCCGTGGCTGGACGCCGACTTCGTCCGCGAGCTGGGCGGCCGCACGGAGATGTCCGAGTGGCTGCTCGCCCGCGACCTGCCGTACCGGGCCAGCACCGAGAAGGCCTACTCCACCGACGCCAACATCTGGGGCGCGACGCACGAGGCCAAGGCGCTCGAACACCTCGACGCGGGCATCGAGATCGTCGAGCCGATCATGGGCGTGCGGTTCTGGGACCCCGAGGTCGAGATCCCCGCCGAGGACGTCACCGTCGGCTTCGAGCAGGGCCGGCCGGTGACGATCAACGGCAAGGAGTTCGCCAACTCCGTGGACCTGGTGCTGGAGGCCAACGCCATCGGCGGCCGGCACGGCCTGGGCATGTCGGACCAGATCGAGAACCGGGTCATCGAGGCCAAGAGCCGCGGCATCTACGAGGCCCCGGGCATGGCGCTGCTGCACGCCGCCTACGAGCGGCTGGTCAACGCCATCCACAACGAGGACACCCTCGCCGCCTACCACAGCGAGGGCCGCAAGCTGGGCAGGCTGCTCTACGAGGGCCGCTGGCTGGACCCGCAGGCGCTGATGGTGCGCGAGTCGCTCCAGCGCTGGGTCGGCACGGCGGTCACCGGCGAGGTCACCCTGCGCCTGCGCCGCGGCGAGGACTACTCGGTCCTGGACACCACCGGCCCCTCGTTCAGCTACCACCCGGACAAGCTGTCCATGGAGCGGACCGAGGACTCGGCGTTCGGCCCGGTCGACCGCATCGGCCAGCTGACCATGCGCAACCTCGACATCGCCGACTCCCGCGCCAAGCTGGAGCAGTACGCGGGCCTCGGCATGATCGGCAGCCAGTCGACGCTGATCAGCGCCGCGCCGACCGCGCCGACCGAGCTGATCGGCGAGATGCCCGAGGGCGGGGCCGAGGCCATCGCCTCGCGCGGCAAGACCGTGGACGACGAACTGCTCGACCACGCCGCCCTGGAGGCGGGCAACGACTGACCGGGCGACCCCGCGCGGACCGCTCGGCCCGCGCGGGGCTCACCGGTCGACCCGGTTGACCCGGTCGAACTCGGCGGTCACCACGTCGAGGACCTCGGGGTGCGCCGCGGCCACCGACTCCAGCACGGAGGGCCACTTCACCGTGCTCAGCAGGCGCGCGGCGGGCCGGCCGCCGGCGCGGTGCGCCGGGTCGTCCAGCAGGAGCCGCCACACCGAGGCCCGGCGTCCGGACACCGGGATCGCCGCCGCGGTCGCCTCGGCCTTCTCCTGGTCGCCTCGCCGCAGGGCGTCACGGGCCAGCGCCTCCAGCGCGGCCCACCGCTGCTCGTCGGGCAGCGCGTCCACCAGGGCCTCGACGCGGTCGAGCGGCACGTCGGCGCGGTTGGCCGCCAACGCGCCAATCACCGGGACGAGCGCGCGGGAGCGCGGGCGTCCCGGCGCGATCTCCTCCACCAGGTCCAGCGCCCGGTCCACCAGGCCCGCCGCGGCCAGCGCCTTCACCAGGAACCGACGGGCCTCCACGCGGTACCGGGCGACCTCGATGGCCGCCGCCGCCACCTCCGCGCTGTCGAAGTCCTCGACGACCGCCAGGGCCCGCACGACCAGCGCTTCGGCCTTGGCGCGGTAGGGGCCGTCCCCGAACGACCGGGCGAGTTCCGCGGCCCGGTCGTGGTCCCCGAGCGCGGCGTGGGCGGCGACCAGGTCGAGGGCGGCCCGCGCGCGGTGCCCCGGCCGGGTGA
>NZ_JBHWIE010000518.1:0-3982 GCF_042732085.1 Actinosynnema sp. NPDC059797 | reverse complement strand
CCGCCGAACCGCGCCAGCAGCAGCGCGACATCGTCGGCCGACGTGTGGTCGACCGTGTCGAGGAGCATGTCGCAGGTCTGCCCGAGGGAGCCGGTCGCACGCTCCAGCGTGCGGCAGAGGGCGTGCAGTCCGACGTCGATGGCGTCGTACCGGGTCTCCACCAGGCCGTCGGTGTAGAGGACGAGCCGGCTGCCCTCCGGGAGGTCGAGTGTCGTCGTCTCGAACGGCACGCCGCCGACGCCGAGCGGTGTCGCGGCAGGCGGCGATGGCCTGGTCGGCGCGCGGCAGGTCGCGGGCCAGCGTGCAGCTCAGCGCCACCGCGTCCGGCGCCCGCTCGCGCAGGTAGGGCACGAGGTGGGCGGTCGGCACGCAGGCGCCCAGGAAGGTGACCCGCCAGCCCCGGCCGCGCAGCACCTCGGCCACGATGCGCGGCGGCACGGCGTGCCGCTCGCCCTCCAGGCAGGCCACCACCACGTGGCCCCTGGTGGGCGCGGCGGTGACGCGGTCGGCCAGCGCGGCGATGACGTGCTCGACCACGGCGGTGGCCGCGTGCTCCCGCGCGACGCCCCACCGACCGGTCTGCCACAGCCTGCCGACCTCGGCCTGCGCGTCCGCGACCAGGTCCAGCAGCACGGTCTCGGCGGGCACGCCCTCGTCGAGCAGGCGCAGCACCGGGTCGAGCGCCGCGTGCTCGTCGGCCTCCGCCAACGCGGCCATCAACTCCGCGCGCCCCACCGCCAGGACGTCCGCCACCCGCACCGTGTCCGTCACGCCACCACCTCCCGCGGTGGGTCGTCGTGCCCGCCGTCCGCGAGCCGCTCGTCGTCCGTCGCCATTACCGCGAGTATCGCACGAACGCATTTACCGTTTTGTGCTGGAACACTCCGGGAAACAGATGTTTGAAATGCCGAATGCGGGGTAAGCGGGCTCATTCAGGGCACGTCAGGGCGTGATCAGCCCCGCGTTGGTCGGCTGGAACCCGCAGCTGTCGAAGCGGCCGCGCCACTCGCAGGTGATCACGCGGGCACCTTGCGGAACACCGGGGCCCCGTACCGGTGGTCCCCGCTCACCACCGCAGCGCGAAACGCCCCCGGTCGGCGGCGTCCGGGCGCAGGGCCTCCGCGAGCGTGGCGCACGGCCGCAGGTCGTGGACGAGGCCGGTGACCTCGAACGGCCTGAGCACGTGCCGGTGCCGGGCGATCACGCGCAGCCGGACCCCCAGGGCCCGCGCGGCCAGCTGGTCGCTCCGCAACTGGTTGAGCCCCGCCGCCGACAGGAAGCCGACGTCGCTGAGGTCGACCACGACCGGTGCGGGCGGGGTGGCCAGGGCGAGGGCGACCGCGATGCCCCGGGCGAGTTCGCCGACGGTCGACGAATCGACCTCGCCGGCGACGCGCACCACGATCGCGTACCCGTGCACCTCGCGCTCGACGCGGAGTTCCTGGCTGAACCGTTCTGCTCCCACGGCCTCGACCTCCTCACGGGCGAAGAAGGCAGTGGCTGCCGGTTTGAACCTCCTGCGTGCCCCGAACCGTACTCCGGGGAACGGGATCCCGCAGCTCACGGTCCCGACGGTTGCCGGAGGGGCGGCCGCGCAGTTCGATGGGGACGGGCGGGGTGTGCACGGCCTGGCTCGCCCGGTGGTCCCGCCGGTTAAAAAGCAGCCGGCGGGGCCATCAGACGTGCCCCGGGCCGGCTGACCGGGCCGCCCGCCTACTCCCCCTCGCACAGCCCTTCGAAGTAGGCCTTCATCGACGGGTAGTAGTCGTCGAACACCGGCTGCGCCCCGCCCTCGCGCGAGGCGACCAGCATGTCCAGGTAGAACTCCCAGCCCGGACCGACCTCGCCGATGCCCTCCTCGGTGTCCAGGTGGTGCACCAGGCGCAGCTCGGTGTTGCCGTCCACCTCGGACAGCAGCACCTCCAGCCGCCACACGCCGGCTTCGTCCTGGGTGGACACCGCCAGCCGCCGGGGCGGGTCGCAGGCGTCGATCCGGACCTCCATCCACGGGCCCTGCTCCTCGAAGACCATCCGCACCTTGACCGTGCGGCCGGGCGCGCCCTCGCCCTCCCAGGGGCCGAACCACCGGGCGGTGCGCTCCGGCTCGGTCAGGCTCGCCCACACGTCGTCGGCCAGCGCGCGGAAGGTGCGGGTGAGCACCAGGTCGCTGCCGGTGGCGGTGCGGAACAGGCGGCCGGTGGGGATGCGGGTCATGCCGTGTTCTCCTCGGGTCGGTCGGTGCGGCGTTCCCGCCGGGTGCGGTGGACCTCGGTCTCCAGGGCGTCGAGGCGGTGCTCCCAGCCGGTGGGGCGGTCGAAGCCCGCCAGCCAGCGGGCCAGCGGGGTCAGGCGGGAGGCGTCCAGCTCGTAGAACCGCTGCCGGCCCACGAGCTCGTCGCGCACCAGGCCGCTCTCCCGCAGCACGCGCAGGTGCCTGCTGACCGCGGGGCGGCTGATCGGGAACCGCTCGGCGACCTGCCCGGCGGACAGCGGACCCTCGTCGCGCAGCAGCTCCAGGACCCGTCGCCGCACGGGGTCGGCGATCGCCCCCGCCACGTCGTCCACACCCGGAAGCGTAACCAACGGGTTACGCGTCTGGCAACGGGCTCCCCGACCGTCCTCCCGCCAGGTCGTCCAGGAACGCGTCCAGCGCCCGCCGGTACGGCTCGACCGTGGTCAGGTCGGCGTGCTCGGCGGGACCGTGCTGCCCCTCGCCCCCGACCCCGAAGATCACCGCGTCGACGCCGCGCTGGAACCAGAACCGCGAATCCGCCGCGCCGTGCTTGCGCAGCAGGTCGCCCGAGTAGCCCTGCGCCCGCGCGGCCCGCCGCAGCGCCAGCACGTCGGCGCTGTCGGGGTCGGCCCGGTGCGGCGGCTCGACGGCGTCGACCTCGGCCACGACGCCCGGCGGGCACAGCGCGGTGAGGTGCGCGGCGACCTGCTCGGGCGTGCGGCCGGTGAAGTCCGCGTCCTCCGGCGGGAACCGGATGTCCAGGTGGGCCGCCGCGTCGGCGGGCACCTGGTTGAGCGCCTGGTTGCCGGTGGTGATCCGGGCGAGGTTCACCGTGGTGCGCCACTCCTCCTCGACCGCCACGGGGTACCGCGCCAGCACGGCGTCCACCGCGCGCATCACCTTCAGCACCGCGTTGTCGCCCAGCCACTGGTAGGCGCTGTGCCCGGCGCGCCCGGTCGCGCGCAGCCGCGCCACCACCAGGCCCTTGGACTCGTGCACCACGCGCAGCGCGCTGTGCTCGCCGATCACCACGAAGTCGGCGGTCACGCCCTGCTCGAGCTGGTGCCGGGTGCCGTCGCGCCCGCCCACCTCCTCGTCGGTGACGAGCTGGAGCCCGAGCGGGAACGGCAGGTCGCGCGCCCGCTCCCGGAACACCGCGGCCAGCACCAGCGCGGAGAGCTTCATGTCCTGCGCGCCGCGGCCGATCAGCCGATCGCCCTCGCGGCGGGGCCGGAACTGCTCGTCCTCGCCGGGCACCACGTCCAGGTGAGCGTTGAAGATCACCCGGAAGTGGGGGCGGCGCTCGCCCGCGTGCACCAGCGCGCTCGGCTTGCCGCCGGAGGAGAACCTCTCGACCGCGAAGCCGGGGCCCACGGCGTCGAGCACGAAGTCCAGGGCGCGCGACAGGTCGTCGGGCCGGTCCGCGGTCGACCGGATGGCGATCAGCTCGTCCACGAGCGTCAGCGGGTCCACCCCGCCATCGTGCCCGGTTCGATCAGTGCGCGTCGGGCACGACCTCCTCGGCGCCCTCCACCGCCGCCGGGCAGCGCGGTCGGGCGCGCAGCTCCACCACGGCCACCACCAGCGACAGCGCCACGGCCACCACCGCGCAGCCGACCGCCACCGACACCGCCACCCGGAAGTCGCGCCCCGAGGCCGACAGCACCGCGTAGAACACGCCCGCCAGCGCCGCGGTGCCGATCGCCGCGCCGACGCGCTGCCCGGTCTGCAACGCGCCGCCCGCCGCGCC
>NZ_JBHWIE010000517.1:0-3998 GCF_042732085.1 Actinosynnema sp. NPDC059797 | reverse complement strand
GCTGTCGACTGTCCGGCACGTTCGTGCCCCTCGTGGCGATCACGCCACCCGGTTCACCGCTTCGGGTGACGGTCAAACTCGGGGTTCACCGCCCGGCGGGTGCGCGCCCCGCCCGGCCGACCGCCGATCGCCCCTCAGAACCGGGTCCCGCCGCGTGCCCGGCCCCGATCCCGGGCACGCGACCACGTGCCCGGTCACCGACCCCGGCTGATCCAGTCCGACAGGTGCGGCGCCTCCGCGCCCACGGTGGTGTCGTCGCCGTGCCCGGTGTGCACCACCGTGTCGGCGGGCAGCGTCAGCAGGCGCTGGGAGATCGAGCCGATGATCGTGTCGAAGTCCGAGAAGGACCGGCCCGTGGCGCCGGGACCGCCCCGGAACAGGGTGTCCCCGGTGAACACCGCGCCCAGCTCCGGCACGTGGAAGCAGCACGCGCCGGGGGAGTGGCCGGGGGTGTGCAGCACCCGCAGGCCGGTGCCCGCGATGTCGATGACCTGCCCGTCGGCCAGGTCGCCGTCGGGCTCGGCCTCCTGGTGGGTCAGCCGCCACACCACCAGGTCGTCGGGGTGCAGCAGCACGGGCGCGCCCGTCGCCTCCGCCAGGGCGGGCGCGACGCGGACGTGGTCGTCGTGGGCGTGGGTGGCCAGGATCGCCCGCACGGTCCGCCCGCCCACCACCTCCAGGATCTTCTCCACGTCGTGGGGCGCGTCGATCACCACGCACTCGTTGTCGTCGCCGATCACCCAGACGTTGTTGTCCACGTCGAAGGTCTCGCCGTCGAGGGTGAAGGTGCCGCGGGTGACGCCGCGGTCCACGCGGACGGTCATCAGAGCACCACCACCGAGCGCAGGACGTCGCCGTGGTGCATCTTGGCGAAGGCCTCCTCGACCTGGTCCAAAGCGATGGTCTCGGTGACGAACGCGCCGAGGTCGAGCCGGCCCTGCAGGTGCAGGTCGATGAGGTAGGGGAAGTCGCGGGACGGCAGGCAGTCGCCGTACCAGGAGGACTTGAGCGAGCCACCCCGGGAGAAGAAGTCGATCAGCGGCATGTCGACGCGCATGTCCGGCGTGGGCACGCCGACCAGGACCACGGTGCCGGCCAGGTCGCGGGCGTAGAACGCCTGCTCCCAGGTCTCGGGGCGGCCCACGGCGTCGATGACGACGTCCGCGCCGTGCCCGCCGGTCAGTTCCCGCACCCGCTCGACCACGTCCTCGTCCTTGGCGTTGACGGTGTGCGTGGCGCCCAGCCCGCGCGCCCACTCCAGCTTGCGCGGGTCCAGGTCGATGCCGATGACCGTGGTCGCCCCGGCCAGGCTCGCCCCGGCCACCGCCGCCGCGCCGACACCGCCGCAGCCGATCACGGCCACCGAGTCGCCGCGCCCGACGTTGCCGGTGTTGACCGCCGCGCCCAGGCCGGCCATGACGCCGCAGCCCAGCAGGCCGGCCACCTCCGGGGACACGCGCGGGTCCACCTTGGTGCACTGCCCGGCGTGGACCAGGGTCTTCTCGGCGAACGCGCCGATGCCCAGCGCGGGGGACAGCGCCGTGCCGTCGGCCAGGGTCATGGGCTGGGCGGCGTTGTGGGTGTTGAAGCAGTACCAGGGCTTGCCCTTCAGGCAGGCGCGGCACGCGCCGCACACGGCCCGCCAGTTCAGGACCACGAAATCGCCCGGCGCGACGTCGGTGACGCCCTGGCCGACGGACTCCACGACCCCGGCGGCCTCGTGGCCGAGCAGGAACGGGTACTCGTCGTTGATCCCGCCCTCCCGGTAGTGCAGGTCGGTGTGGCACACCCCGCACGCCTGCACCCGCACCACCGCCTCACCGGGGCCGGGGTCGGGCACCACGACGTCGACCACTTCGACCGGTGCGCCCTTGCCGCGCGAGACCACACCGCGAACCGTCTGTGCCACTGGGTTGCCTCCTCGATGAGTGCTGTCCGGTGTTCGCCGACCCGGTCCGGGCGCGGGGTCAACCCCTCGCGGGCCGGGGCAGGAGCAGGTGGACGGCGAAACCCGCCAGGGTGGCGAGCACCGCCTGGTACGCGATAGCGGGTTCCCCCGGCCACGACCCCGCGAACACCGCGTCCAACCCGGTCGTGACCAGTCCCGCCAGGGTGACCAGGCCGAGCGCGTGCCAGCCGAAGAACCCGGCCGCCCACGCGGTCAGCGGCCACCGGCCGCGCCCGGGGCGCAGCAGCAGCCACCCCGCGGACGCACCCGCCGCCGCGTTGAGCAGGACGCCGACGACGCGCAGCTCGTCCGGGCGCACCGACACCAGCGAGGCGACCGCCTGCGCCACCACCAGCATGACCACGGCCCACGCGCCCAACCTCGTCCGGTCCACCCAGCGGATGCTAGATCATCACCACGCGGAACCGCTGGCCGGAGCCGGGGCGCCCGGCCCGGTGCGGGACTTCGTCCCCGAACGTATCCGGGTCGTCACCCGACGACACCCCGAACCCGTTGTTACGCTCGCGGTTCCGGCTATGCCGATGTCGACGTGGGGGCGTCGCACGCACGGCCGCGGGAGGGGCGTGTGGGGGATGGGGCTTCCCTTGATCGGCCGCGCGGTGGAACTGGGGCACGCGGGAGCGGCGCTCGACCTCGCCCTGTCCGGCCGGGCGACCGCGTTGCTCGTCGAAGGCGAACCGGGGATAGGGAAGAGCCGGCTGCTCCGCGAGATCGGGACCGGCGCGCGGGGACGCGGGTTCGAGCTGTTCACCGGTGCGGCGCACGAACTCGACGCCCGCCGCCCGTTCAGCGTGTTCACCGACGTGTTCACCGGTGTGCCCGCCGACCTGCCGCCGGGCGACCGGCGCGGCAACCCCTTCCGCGCCGCGTTCGACGCGGCGACGCCGATCGCCGCGGGCGGGTCGGGGTTCGGCGACGAGTCGTTCACCGTGATCGAGGCGATCGTCGAGTGGTTCGAGGAGCGCACCGCCCGCGGGCCCGTGGCGCTCGCGCTGGAGGACCTGCACTGGGCCGACACCTCCAGCCTGACCGCGATCGGCGCCCTGGCGCGGCACCTGGCCGACCGGCCGCTGCTGGTCGTCGGCACGCTGCGCCCGGTGCCGCACCGCAAGGAGGTCGACCGGCTCCTGGACCGGTTGACCGCGTCCGACGGCAGGGTGCTGCGGCTGGGCGGCCTGTCACCCGACGCGGTGGTCGAACTGATCGAGCGGGCGCTGGGCGCGGCGCGCGGCGCGGGGCTGCGACGCCTGGCCGACGCCGCCGGCGGCACCCCGCTGTTCCTGTTGGAACTGCTCAGCACCCTCGACCAGCGGCAGGTGCTGCGGCGGGCCGGCGACCAGGTCGACACCTCCGCCGCCGTGGTGCCGCCCGACCTGTGGCAGACGCTGTTGCTGAGGTACAGCTTCCTGCCCGAGCCCACCCTCGACCTGCTGCGGCTCATGGCCGTGCTGGGCGCTTCGTGCCTGACGGCCGAACTGGTGGCGGTCAGCGGCCGGCAGGCGGTGGACCTGCTCGCCGACCTCCGCCCCGCGCTGGCCGCCGGCGTGGTGGACGGCTCCGGCGAGCGCCTGGCGTTCCGGCACGAGATGCTCCGCCAGGCCCTGTACGAGGACGTGCCGCCGGCGCTGCGCAGCGACCTCCACCTGGAGGTCGGCGGTGCCCTCGCGGCGGCCGGCGCGCCGGCGGCCAGGGTCGCCGAGCACGTCGAGTCCGCCGGCGCGGTGGGGGCCGAGGCATCGGCCTGGTACTGGCGGGCCGCCCGGGAGTGCGCCCGCCACTCCGTCCCGTCCGCGCTCCACTGGTACGAGCGCGCCCTCGGGGTGCTGTCCGAACAGGACCCCGCGCGGCCCGGCCTGGTCATCGAACTGGCACCGCTGCTGGTGCTGTCGGGTCGCGTCGCGGAGGCCGAGTCGCTGGCCGGCACGGTGTTCGCCACCACCCTCGACCGGTCCGCCAAGAGCCGGTTGGCGGTCATGCTGGCGCACGCCCTGGTGCGGCGGGGCCGGTGGCAGGAGGAGGGAGACCGGAT
>NZ_JBHWIE010000516.1:0-3999 GCF_042732085.1 Actinosynnema sp. NPDC059797 | reverse complement strand
GTTCAGCACCGAGGGCCGGAACCTCAGGTGCACGTCGACGTCCGCGCCCGGCTCCTCCACCCTGGCCACGCCGTCCTCCAGCACCATCACCAGCGGGGCGGTGTGGTCGGAGTGGAACCGCACCGCGATCCGGTCCGGCCGCACGGGCCGGCCGTCCAGCAGCCGGCCGTAGCCGTGCCGGGTGAGGTCGACCAGGAACAGGTCGACGAACAGCGCGGCCTGCTCGTCCGGCACGCGCCAGGGCCGCCGGGACGCGCGGGCGATGTCGTGGCCGTGCACCAGCAGCTCGTTCGCCATGTGCGCGAACAGGCCGGCCAGCGAGAGCCGGGAACCGCCGAGCCAGCCGTGGACGCGCTCGGGGTCGGCGTCGGCGGTGGTGTCGAGCATCTCCGCGACCGAGGCGCGCAGCAGGTCGGCCAGCCGCGCCGGGTCCCGCTCGGTGAAGCTCGCGAGCTGCACGGGGTTGATCTCGGTGGCGAGCGTGTCGAGGGTCGCGCCCATCATGCGCGGGCGCACCTCGGGGATGGGGAAGCTCTTCGCGCCCTCGGCCAGGACGGCGGTGTTGTTCCACGCGATGCCGGTCACGTGCGCCGCGGTCTCGGCCACCGTCCAGTCCGCCGTGGCCATGGCGGCGGGGTCCGGCGCGGACGCGACCAGGTCGGCGAACCGCTCGCCGGCGTCGCGGACGGCGGCGCGGGCGGCCGACCACCGCTCGGGCGTGACGCGGCTCGCGGCCGGTGTGCCGGGTCCGGGTGAGTGCCCCATCGCTCCGCCTTCCCGCCCGGGGTACCGGGCCGCTCGGATCGCCGACGCCGACCAGCGTCCCGGCTCCGGCTCCGGGGCCGCATCTCCCGCGTTGCCCACCGCACCCGGTCCACCGCACCCGGTCCACCGCATCCGGTCCACCGCACCGGTCCAGCGCGCCCGGTCCCACCGCACCCGGTCCCCGTTGCCGATCCCCGCAATCCGCGAGAAGTGCGACCCGAGGCGTAACGGTGTAATGCTTTATGCGAAGTCCTGCGGAGAACGCGATTCCCGCGCCGGCTCCCCACGCCCGCGACCGATCGGTCCCGCACCTCCCCGAACCGCCCGCCGCGGGCACGGGAGGAGTAGTGGGCCCGCCGTCCCGATCAGGACGATCGAACCGGTGGCGCTCCGCCGCCCCGGCCACCTCGACGACAAGGGGGCGATCTTGACCGCGATTCCCGGTCGCCTGCTCCGGCTGCCCGGCCTCGTGCTGCGCGGGACGTGGGTGGGCGCGGTCGTGCTGGGCCACGTCCTGGCCCTCGGCGCCTCGACCGCGGTCGCCCGCCTGCGCGGGGACACCGCGGGACGGGGCCTGCGCGACGGCGAGCGGTGGGTGCGCCTGCTGACCCGCCTCGGCCCCTCCTACATCAAGATCGGCCAGCTGCTGAGCACGCGGCGCGACCTGCTGCCCGACGCGGTCACCACGCCGCTGGCCCGGCTCACCGACTCGGCCCGGCCACCGCGCCGCCGCCGCGTCGAGCGGGCCGTGCGGCGCGCCTACCGGGACCGGCCGTGGCCGTTCCGGGAGTTCCGGTGGGAGCCGGTGGCCTGCGGCAGCATCGCCACGGTCCACGAGGCGGTCACCCCGGACGGCAGGCACGTCGCGGTCAAGGTGCGCCGCCCCGGCATCGCGCGCGTCATGTTGCGCGACTTCGCGCTGACCGCCGCCGCCATGACCGCGCTGGGCCTGCTGCCCCGGCTGCGCCGGATGCCGTTCAAGCTCATGCACGCCCAGGTCGGCGGCGCGATCCTGCGGCAGCTCGACTTCCGGGCCGAGGCCGAGGCGCTGGCCTCGCTGCGCGCCAACCTGTCGGGGTTCGGCAACGTCCGCGTCCCGGCGCCGCTGCCCGAGCTGTGCACCGACGAGACCGTGGTCATGGAGTACGTCCCGGACCTGACCCGCTTCGCGCCCGGCGACCTCGACGCCGACACCCGCCGCGCGGTCGTGCGCGCGGTGCTGGCCGCGATCTACGAGATGCTGTTCGTCGACGGCGTGGTCCACTGCGACCTGCACCCCGGCAACCTGTACTTCGACCGCCGCGCGCACCTGGTGGTGCTGGACGCGGGTTTCGTGATCCGCCTGCCCGACGCGGTGCGCCGGTCGTTCGCGGACTTCTTCATCAACATGGCGCTCGGCGACGGCTGGATGTGCGGGCAGATCGTCATCGACAGCGCCGCGCAGGTCGCCGAGGACGGCGACCTGGAGGGCTTCCGGGTCGGGCTGCGCGAGCTGGTCGCCGAGACCTCCGGCGCGAAGTCCGGCGAGTTCGACCTGGCGCGCTTCGCCGGGCGGCTGTTCGACCTCCAGCGCCGGTTCGGCCTGTTCCCCGCGCCCGAGTTCGCCTTCCCCCTGCTGTCGCTGCTGGTCATCGAGGGGATGATCAAGGGTTTCGACTCCGACGTCGACTTCCAGGCGGAGGCGATGCCCGTCCTGCGCCGCCGCAACACCCCACGTGCCACCGAATCCACTGCTGAAAGGTGAGTCGACCATGGACGCAACCACCCACGTCCGGGTGCCGCTGATCGCCGAGGACCAGGCCGAGGGCCGCCTCGCCGAGCTGTACGAGGAGATCAAGAAGGCCACCAACCTGCCGTTCGTGCCGGACATGTTCCGCCTCACGTCCACCCGGCCGGACCTGCTCGAAGCCGTCGTGGCCGGCTACAAGGGCATGTACCTGGGCGGCGTGCTGCCGCGGCAGACGCGCGAGCTGATCTCCGCCTGGACGTCGAAGGTGAACGAGTGCC
The DNA here is from genome assembly GCF_042732085.1 of Actinosynnema sp. NPDC059797. Classification (NCBI taxonomy): domain Bacteria; kingdom Bacillati; phylum Actinomycetota; class Actinomycetes; order Pseudonocardiales; family Pseudonocardiaceae; genus Actinosynnema; species Actinosynnema sp. NPDC059797. Next base: position 1,227 of record NZ_JBHWIE010000516.1, on the reverse strand, counting down.
CGTACTGCGTCGGCACGCACAACTTCTTCTACCGCGCGTTCGGCGGCCCCGAGGAGATCGCCGCGGCGGTCGAGTCCGCGAAGTCCGCCGACGACCTGCCCGTGGACGAGCGCACCAAGGTGCTGCTGCGCCTGCTGACCAAGCTCAGCCGCGAGGCGTACAAGGTCACGGACGAGGACTGGCAGCACGCCCTGGAGGCGGGCTGGACCGCGGAGGAGCTGCTGGAGGCGTTCTTCACCTCCTCGATGTTCAACTTCATCACCCGCATGGTCGACGGCCTGGGCCTGGGCCTGTCGGTGGCGGCGAGCCGGGTCTCCCAGCAGGAGGTCCCCCAGCAGGAGGTTCCGCAGCAGGCGATCCCGCAGCAGGGCGTCCCGGCCGGGGGCGACCGGTGAGTCCGTCGCGCGCGGTCCTGATCACCGGGGTCAACTCCTCCGGTGGGCTGTCCTCGGGCACGGGCCGCGCCACGGCGCTGCGCCTGCACCGCGCAGGTTGGCCGGTGTACGCCACCGGTCGTAACCTCGACGGGTTGAAGGACCTGGCCGAGGAGGGCATCACCACGCTGCGGGTGGACGTGACCGACGAGGAGTCGATGGTCACCGCGGTGGAGCGGGTCACCGAGGACCACGGGTCGGTCGGCGTGCTGGTCAACAACGCCGCCTACAGCCTCAACGGCACCATCGGCGAGACACCGCTGGAGCAGGTGCGGCGGCAGTTCGAGACGAACTTCTTCGGCCTGTCCCGGATGACGCAGCTGGTGCTGCCGGGGATGCGCGAGCACCGGTCCGGCCGCGTCGTGATGATGTCGTCGATCTTCGGCCTGTTCGCCACCCCCGGCCGGGGCTACTACCAGGCCACCAAGCACGCCCTGGAGGCCATCAGCGACTCGCTGCGGCTGGAGGTGGCGCCGTGGGGCATCAAGGTGGTCATCATCGAGCCGTCGCCGATCCTGGGCTCGTTCGTGCCCACCACGGTCGGCGACCTCGGCCTGAGCACCGACAGCGACCTGTACGCCGACTTCTGGGAGCGCTTCGTGGAGTGGCACGGCGCCTACCGCGAGGTCGACCACCCCAAGGGCCGCGGGCGCACGTCGGTGCGCTCGGGCAAGGTCGCCGAGGTGATCGAGAAGGCCATCACGGCGCCCAACCCGCGCATCCGCTACCGGATCGGCATCCCGGTGGGGCTGCTGGGCCCGCAGCGTGCGATCTTGGGTGACCGGGCCTGGGA
>NZ_JBHWIE010000515.1:0-3977 GCF_042732085.1 Actinosynnema sp. NPDC059797 | reverse complement strand
GATCGACCCTGGACCAGGCCGCGCGGGGCCGGCTCCGGGCCCGCCGCGCCGAACGGGACCGGCGCGGTGGGCACACGCCCGCCGACGTGCTGGCGGACCTGACCGACGCGGCGGCCTGCGGCCTGCCCGACCTGGTCGACGACCTGCTCGCGGACGCGGCCACCGCGCTGCCGTCGTCGGCGACCCTGCGGGAGCTGCTGGGTGCCCTGGACCTGCTGGACCGGCTGCGCGCGGGCCACCTCCCCGGCACACCCGGCGACGTGCTCGACGCGCACCCGCTGCTGGCGCGGGAGCTGGAGACCGCCGCGGTCGGCCTGCTCGACGGCCTGACCGGGTCCGAGGCCCCCGAGGACGCGCGGGCCTAGGTGGAACTGGGCCAGCGGCACGACGCCCACGGCGCGGGCCTGCGGCTCGCGGCGTCCCTGCGGCGGCTGGCCGACGAGGGCGCGCCGCTCATCGCCGGCGCGGCGGGCGCGGCGCGGGTCCTGCTGGGCCTGCTGCCACCGGCCGCGCTGGGCGAGCGGATCGCGTCCTGGGTGGACGGCGCGACCACGCCGGAGCGGCGGGACGTGCTGCGGCGGTCGTTGACCGGGGTGCTCGCGGCGGCCGGCCCGCTGCTGGAGACGCCGGAGGCGCTGGAAGGGCTGCTGACGCGCGTGGAGCGGCTGGCCGACCGGGACTTCCTGGACCGGCTGCCCGCGCTGCGCGGCGCGTTCACCTCGATCGGACCCGCCGCCCGGGCCCGGGTCCTCGCGGTGGTGGAGGAGCGCACCGGCACGGCGGTCGACCGGGCCGGCGAACCGGACCCCGAGCTGCTCGCGGTCTGGCTGGAGGCCGAACGCGCCGGGGCCGGGGCCCTGCTGGCGCACGGCCTCGGCCGACCCCGGTCGGTCGCCGGCGAACCCGCCGCCGAACCCCGCGCCGAGGCGGCCGAACCGGCGGACCTGCCGGTGGCGGTCCGGTGGCGGCTGGTGCTCGGCGCGCGCGGCGAGCGACCGGCGGGCGCGGCGCGCTACGCGGCGGCGCTGGACGAGCTGTACGGGGCGGACCGGGGCGAGGGCGCGTCGGGCGGCGACCTCGGTGCGGACCGCTCGACGCCGTTCCCCGACGTGCGGGAGTGGTCGGAGGAGCTGCGTGAGCTGTTCGGCGAGGGCGTTCGCGAGGAGGTGCTGGCCGCAGCCGTGGAAGGCGGTCGCCTGGAAGCGGCCCTGGAGATCGACGCCGCTTCGGTGCGCCCGTCCGTGGAGCTGCTGCGCGCCGTGCTGTCGTTGGCGGGCGGCCTGTCCGAGAGCGCCGTGGCCCGGCTGCGGCCCCTGGTGGCGCGGCTGGTCCGGGAGCTGACCGCGCAACTGGCCAACCGCGTGCGGCCCGCGTTGACCGGGCTGCGGCTGCCCACCCCGACCCGTCGGCCGGGCGGGGGGCTGGACCTGCCGCGGACGTTGCGCGCCAACCTGGCCACCGCGCGCCGTGACGCCTCGGGACGGGTCCTGGTCGTGCCGGAGCGGCCGGTGTTCCGCACGCGCGGGCGCAAGGCGGCCGACTGGCGGCTGGTGCTCGTGGTCGACGTCTCCGGGTCGATGGAGGCGTCCACGGTGTGGGCGGCGCTGACCGCGTCGGTGTTCGCCGGCGTGCCCGCCCTGTCGACGCGCTTCCTGGCCTTCTCCACCGAGGTGGTGGACCTGAGCGAGCGGGTGTCCGACCCGCTGTCCCTGCTGCTGGAGGTGCGCGTGGGCGGTGGCACGCACATCGCGGGCGCGCTGCGGCACGCCCGCTCCCTGGTGACCGTGCCGGAACGGACGATGGTGGTGCTGATCAGCGACTTCGAGGAGGGCGGCCCGGTCGCGCCGCTCGTCGCGCAGGTGCGGGAACTGGTGACCTCCGGCGTGACCGTGCTGGGCTGCGCCAGCCTGGACGACACGGGCGTCGCGCGGTACTCCGCGTCCGTGGCCGGGGCGCTCGTGGCGGCCGGGATGCCGGTGGCCGCGCTGAGCCCGGTGGAACTGGCCCGCTGGGTGGGGGAGAAGGTGCGCGGATGACCCCGACCCTGCCGCCCGTGGCGCCCGCCGTGGTGGCGGACGTGCTCGACGCGCTGCCGCCGCGCCTGCGCAAGCGCGTGGACACCGCCCTGGACAAGGCCGCCTCGTGGACCGTGACCGCCTCCGCGGCCACCGCCCGCGCCGAACTCGACCCGGAGACCACCCTCACCTGGACCCTGCGCGACGGCGTGCTGACCGAGGCCGCCGACCTGGCCTGCTCCTGCCTGCTCGCACCGAAGTGCCTGCACCGGGGCATCGCGGTGGCCGCGGCCGAGATCGCCGAACCGGACACCTCCGCACCGGACCCCGAGGTCGGCCCCGGGGCTCCCGGGAGCCCGACGGCGGTGGGCGGTGGCGCGGAGGACGCCGGGAACCCGGCGGTGCCCGCTCCCGTGACCGAGGCCGAACGACGTGCGGCGACCGCGCTCTGGGAGGCGTGCGCCACGATCCTGCGCTCCGGCGCGACCGGCAGCGGCGCGGTGGTCCGCGCCGAACTGCTGCGGGCGGTCCACAGCGGACGCGTGGTCGGCCTGCACCGCGCCGCCGCGACCGGCCTCCGCATCGCCTCGTCCCTGGCCGCGGCCCGCACCAACGACTCGTCGTTCGACCGGGAGGCGCTGGCCGCCGACCTGGTAGACCTGATGCTCCTGTGCCACCACCTGCGCGCCCCCGCCGGTTCTTCCCCCGCCGGTTCCGCCCCCACCGACCTCGCCGAACTGCGCGGCACGGCGCGGCGCGAGTACCACCCGATCGGGGCACTCCGCCTGTACGGCCTGTGCACCGAACCGGTGGTGGCGGCCTCCGGCTACGGCGGCGTGGTCACCCACCTCGTGGACGACACGGGTCGCCTGTGGACCGTCCCCGCCATCACCCCGGGCGGACCCGAACGCGTCACGGCCGCCGCCAACGGGCCGGTCGCGATCGGTGAATCCGGCCTGTCCCACCGGGAGCTGGGCCGCTCCGGCCTCCTCCTCTCCGGCGGCACGGCCTCGGCGGACCACCGGCTGGGCGCGGGCAAGGCGGTCCGCGCGGTCGCCGCCACCGGCACGCCCTGGGACGCGCCACCCCTGGCGGAGCTGTGGACCCGCCCCTTGACCGACCAGGTGACCCGGGCCCACGACGCCCACACCCGCCCCGACGGCCACCGCCCGGCGGCCGCGGACCTGCTGTTCCTCGACGCCACCGTGCTGGGCCCCACGGGCCCCGCCCTGCGCGTGGCGGTGGGCGGCGCACGGGTGGACCTGGTCGGCGCGGACCAGTGCGCCCACGACAACCTGCGCGTCCTGGCCACCGCGAGCGGCCTGCGCCTCAAGGTCGTCGCCCGCCTGCTGCCCGACCGCCCCGGCACCGCCACCGCCCTGGCGGTGTCCGGCGACCTGGACCTGCCCACCGACCTCCGCCACCACGTGGACCTGGGCCTGGACCGCCTCCAGCACTCCTACCTGACCAGCCACGACACCAACACCCCGACCCCCGCCCCACCACTCCCGCCGTCGCCCACCCCCAGCCGGGTCCCACCCCCGCTGCGCCCACTGGCGAACGTGCTGCACCGCACCGCCCTGGGCGGCCGCGCGGTCACGGCGATCTCCTCGACCGCGCGCGAGGTGACCACCCTGTCGCGCACCGGCCTGACCACCACCGCCGACCTGCTGGCAGACCTGGCCGCCACCTCGCGCGACCGCGAGCGCGACGCCTTCGGCCGGGTGGTCCGCGACGCGGGCGACGACTTCCCCCTGGCCTGGCTCCGAGCCGGCGTGCACGTCCGCGAGTTCACCCGCGCCGCCGCCCGACGAGCCTGGCTGGACGCCGCGAACGCGCACCACACCGTGCCGGACCGGACGACACGCAACACCTGACCGGAGGACACGCCCTCACCGGCGTGTCCTCCACCCAGACACCGCGAGTCGTACGTTCAAGACACGCGAGTCGTACGCCCAGACC
>NZ_JBHWIE010000514.1:0-4001 GCF_042732085.1 Actinosynnema sp. NPDC059797 | reverse complement strand
TTTGCTTGGTCGCTAACCCACTTACCGGAGACCTCGCCACGTTCCGGCCACCGACACGCCGCCGCTCACCTCAACCTTTGAAACACGGGCTAGACCTCGCCGCCGGACAAGACCAGGCAGAGCCCAGATGAATCCATGAACCGGCGGCGAACCGGCCGGACATACCCAACAGTCGTGATCACGGAATCCGCGATCACCGAAATCGGATGATTCTTCACGTCATGATTCCAACTAGTCCTGCAGCTCCCGCCAGCAGGCCCGATCCTCGCGCGCCACGGCGACGTCGACCGGCCCGCCGACGTCGACACCACCCGGTCCGGTGAGGCCGCCGCACCCGGCTCAACAAGCCCCGGACCAGGGAATACACGGACCATCCACAATCCCTGCACACCGGTGTGCCGCGCCCCGGGCAGGTGCACCGGCCGAGCGCGGCCGCGCGGCCGCCGTCGCGCGGAGCGGAGCTTGCGGCGCCGACCTGCGCGGTACCAGGGGGCTCGCGCCCCCTGGACCCCGCGAGGCCCGGTGGCACGGCCCGCGCACATGCTGCGAAGCGGTGCAAGATCCGTCGCGCGGGCCGCACCGCCGCGAACGAGGACCACTCCGACCGCCGGTACGTCGGTGGGGGAGAACCCGGTGCGCCGGTGCCGTCGTCGGCCGCAGCCGAGACGGTCCTCGCCCGTCGACACGGCGGTGGACACGGAACCCGTCTCCGCCAAGGTGGTGCCGACGTCGCCCAGGTCCAAGCCCTTCTCGGCCACGCATTGCTCGACACCGCTGGTCGGTACTTCCGGGCCGGCACCGCCGAGACAGCCGCCGTCGTCGAAGCGGTCTTCGAGACGTAGTCCGCGTCGAGGCGGCCCCGGACCAGCGGCTACGTCAGGCGCGGCCCGTTTCTGGCGTATTCGGTTCCCACCCCTGTGACGTGGTGAGGGCCCGGCCGCCGGGGGTCCGGGTCCGCCCGTCCGGGGGCCGGGCGGTTCGGCACGGCGAGAACTGTTCCTGATAAACCAGCCATCATCGCCAATTCCTGTCGAAGTTGCAACGCAATAGTGCGGTCCTCGCCCTTTCGGGGAGCAACACCGCTGGTCGAAGCAGCGGAGGCGGAAAGCTGACTTCCTCGATACAGTGTGGAAAACCGAAGGGTTCAGGCACCTCTCGTGACTAGCCTTCGAGTCCCGTTTGAGGAGGCGCTGATGCGCGAGGACGAGCGAGCACGCGACACCGGTGGACCACTCCCACCCACCCCGGAACCGGCCACGACCCGGCTCCCCCCGATTCCCGCCCGCGCGCGCCGGCTCGTCCCCCTCGCCGCCGTCACCGCCGTCGCGCTCGCCCTCGCCACGCAGGCCGTGCTGGTCTTCGGCGCCGTCGTCCCCCACTGGATGATCGACTTCGCCGTCTACCGGGGAGCCGCCCAGGCCCTCCTGCACGACGTGCGGCTGTACGAGCTGGGCGTCGACACGGCCTTCTTCCCCGGCATGATGTACACCTACACGCCCTTCGTCGCCGTCCTGATGGTCCCGGCGGCGCTCGTGCCGGCCGCGGTCGCCCAGTTCGCCTGGACCACCGCGGGCTACCTCGCGCTGGCCGCGTCGATCTGGCTGATGCTGCGCATCACCGGCGTGACCACGACCCGGCAGCGCACCACCGCGCTGGTGACGGCGGGCGTGGTCTTCGCGGCGATGCTCGGCCCGGTGCAGTTCAACGTGCTGCTCGGGCAAATCAACCTGTTCCTGGTGGTGCTGGTCCTGGTCGACTTCCTGCCCTCGCTGCCCGAGCGCTACCGCGGCATCGCCACCGGCGTCGCCGCCGGCATCAAGCTCACGCCCCTGCTCTTCGTCGCCTACCTGTTCTTCACCGGCCGCCGCCGCGCCGCCCTCCAGGCCCTGGCCGCGTTCGCCGCCACCGCCCTGGTCGGGTTCGCCCTCCTGCCCACCGACTCGCGCGCGTACTGGTTCCAGGGCGTCTTCTTCGACTCGGCGCGCGCGGTGCCCACCGACGTGATGGTCAACCACTCGCTGCCCGGGTTCTTCGCGCGCCTGGTCGGCGAGCGGACCGCCCCGGACTGGTCGCTGCTGCCGGCCGCCGCGGCCACGGCGGCGTGCCTGGCCGCCGCGGTGTGGGCGCACCGCCGCGGCCACGACGTGGTCGGGCTGCTGGTGATCGCCTTCGCCGCGCAGCTCGCCTCGCCGGTCACCTGGGTGCACCACTGCGTGTGGGTGGTGCCGGCCCTGGTGTGGCTGGCCACCGTCGCGTGGCGGCACCCCACGCCCCTGCCCCGGGCGCTGCTGGGCGCGGTGGTCGTGTGGTACCTCGCCCCGGTGTGGTCCCTGGGGCACCGCATGTTCGACGGCGTCCCGTTCCAGCAGACCCCGGCCGGCAACCTCCTGGTCACCCTCACCGGCACCCTCGTGCCCGCCGTGCTCGCGATCGCCCTGCTGCCGGTGTGGCTGCGCAGGCTGCGGCCGCCGGACCGGGCCGAACCCGAGCGGGCCGAGGTCGCGGCCGCGGGCTGAGGCGGGCGCCCCGGCGTCACCAGCCCGCGAGGTCCACCACGAGGCCGGCGACCTCCACCACCGAACGGCCGTCGGTTGGGACGCGGGCGGTGTGCGCCGGCGCGTCCCGCTCCAGGGTGCGGGCTGCGGCCAGGCTGCGCCGGACGTGCGCCTCGAACTCCCGGCCGGCCAGGCGCGCCCGCACGACGTCCTCGGCGGCGGTCAGCAGCACCGAGGTCACCCGGATCGGCGGACCCGCGCCCATCGCGCGGCGGATCATCGGCTCCTCCAGGACGCTGACGGTGTTGCTGTAGATCAGGCGGGTCTGGCCCAGGGCGGCGTAGTTCGCCCACACCGAGGCCAGGTTCCGCTCGGTGATCGCGGTGCGGTGCGGGTCGCCCGGCGGGGCCGGGTGCACCTGGTCCAGGAAGTCGCCCTCGACGAAGCAGTGCGCCGTGCCGCGCCCCCGCAGCAGCGCCGACACCTCCCACGCCACCGACGTCTTGCCCACCCCCGCGCCGCCGCCGATCAGCAGCAGCTCCCGCCCCGTCACTCGCACACCTCCAGCAGCGTCCGCAGCGCGTCGGCGACCACCAGCCTGGTCCGGTCGTCCAGCGGCTCCAGCAGCCGCGCGCAGTGGGCCATGTGCTCGCCCAGCATCCCGTCCACCAGCTCCCGGCCCCGCTCGGTCAGCTTGATCCGCACCACCCGCCGGTCGGCCGCGTCGGGCACCCGCTCCACCAGGTCCTTGGCCGCCATCCGGTCGATCCGGTTGGTGATCGCGCCCGCCGTGACCAGCGACGCCGACAGGAACGCGCCCGCGGTCATGCCGTGCGTCGCACCGGCCCGCCGCAGCGTGGTCAGCACGTCGAACTCGCCGGGCTCCAGGTCGTAGTGCGCCAGGAACTCCCGCAACTCGCGCTCCAGCAGCCGCGACAGGCGCGTCACCCGCGACAGCACCGCCAGCGGCGAGGTGTCCACGTCCGGGCGCTGCACCGACCACTGGGCCAGCGCCAGATCAACCGCGTCGGCCATCGACCCCTCCAAGGAGTTCCCAGATCTGCCCCGGTGTCCACCGGAACAGGACACCGAGCAGCACCGGGTTGACCACCGCCGACGCCCGGTTCACCGGGCAGGTCGCCGGTGCCGTGGACGGTGCCGCGGACGGCGACCTGCCGGACCGCCCACAGCAGCGAAGACAGCACGATCGCGGACCAAGGGCCTACCGCGAACTCCCACCGCGTCTGCGACCGGCGCCGGTGGAACAGCTCCTCCGGCACCGCCGGGACCCGGCGGGGGCGATTGGGCAGGGGAGGTGACCACCGGGCACGCCGCTCTCGCCGCCGGCAGCGCGACGGGCACCGCGACCTCCACCACCACGCAGCCGGCGTCACCGCACACCAGCGGCCGCGGCGGCGCGAACGCCACCGCGGCCGCGGTGGGCACCGCCGCCCGCCTCGGGACCGCTCCCTCGTTGTCGGCCGGGTGCCGCGCGCCCGCGGGCCC
>NZ_JBHWIE010000513.1:0-4017 GCF_042732085.1 Actinosynnema sp. NPDC059797 | reverse complement strand
GGGCGAAGGTGCGGGGCTATCTGCCCGGCCGCTTCTCCTTCAACGTCAAGGGCGGCCGCTGCGAGAACTGCTCCGGCGACGGCACCATCACGATCGAGATGAACTTCCTGCCGGACGTCTACGTGCCCTGCGAGGTGTGCAAGGGCGCCCGGTACAACCGGGAGACGCTGGAGGTCCACTACAAGGGCAAGACCATCGCCGAGGTCCTCGACATGCCCATCGAGGAGGCGGCGGAGTTCTTCCAGCCGATCAACGCCATCCACCGGCACCTGCGCACGCTGGTGGACGTCGGCCTCGGGTACGTGCGGCTGGGCCAGCCGGCGACCACGCTGTCCGGCGGTGAGGCGCAGCGCGTGAAGCTGGCCTCGGAGCTGCAGAAGCGGTCGACCGGCAAGACGGTCTACATCCTCGACGAGCCGACCACCGGCCTGCACTTCGAGGACATCCGCAAGCTGCTCGGCGTGATCAACGGCCTGGTGGACAAGGGCAACACGGTGATCGTGATCGAGCACAACCTCGACGTGATCAAGACGTCGGACTGGCTGGTCGACATGGGCCCGGAGGGCGGCTCGGGCGGCGGCACCGTGGTGGCCGAGGGCACGCCGGAGCAGGTGGCCGAGAACCCCGCCAGCCACACCGGCTCGTTCCTTCGGCAGGTGCTGCCCTCGGTGGCCGCGGTCGGCTGACGCGTCCCCGGGTGGTGGCCGGCGCCGCCACCCGGGATGCGTGAGCATGGTCGACATGCCGCTGAACACCTACCGCTTCCGCAGCGCGTGGTCGCTCGACTGCGAACCCGGCCAGGTCTTCGACGTGCTCGCCGACCTGGCCGGCTACCCGCACTGGTGGCGCGAGGTGCGGCAGGCGCGCCGGGTCGCCGAGCGGGCGGCGGAGCTGCGGTGCCGGTCCCTGCTGCCCTACGACCTGGTGTTCGAGGCGCACCACAACACCGAGGACCGGGACGCGGGCCTGCTGCGCGCGGACCTGGTGGGAGACCTCGACGGCACGGCGAGCTGGCGCGTCCTGCCGGACGGGCGGGGCACCAGGCTGGTCTACGACCAGCAGGTGGTGGTCCGCAAGGCGCTGCTGCGCGTGCTGGCCCCGGTCGCCCGCCCGGTCTTCCTGCTCAACCACGGGCTGATGATGCGCAGCGGCCGGCGCGGTCTGCACACCTACCTGGCCGGGTTCCTGGCGGGCCGGCGCGAAGTGGCGACCGATCGGACCGGGTCTCGCTAGGCCGGGTCCCCCGGGGCCAGGTTCCGCACGAGCCGGGCCAGCTGCTCGGCGTAGCGCTCGGCGAACTCGGGCGACTCCGGGTCCTCGCCGGTGATGCGGCGCACCACCTTCGGCATGAACAGCGACGCGCCGGCCGCCGCCGTGAGGGCGAGCAGCAGGTGGGCCGGGTCGAGGTCGGCGGGCACCTCGCCGGCCTCCTGGCGGGCGCGCAGCGCGTCGACCTGGGCGCGCAGGAAGGCGGTGTCGGCGTCGTCGTCCGGCCCTTCGCCCGGCCCGTCCTCGGAGACGTTCTCCCACACCATCAGGCGGGCCTGGTCGCGCCGGTCGCGCGTGGACAGCACGAAGCCGCGCACGACCTCGGCCAGCGGGCCCTCGGCGAGCTGCCCGTGCTCCTGCCGCCGCCGGCTCGCCAGCTCGCGGTAGAGCCCTTCCTTGCCGCCGAAGTAGTAGGAGATCAACTGCTTGTTCACGCCCGCGCGCTCGGCGATGCCGCCGACCCGGGCCGCCGCGTAGCCCTTGGCGCCGAACTCGGCGGCCGCGGCCTCCAGGATGCGCGCCCTGGTGCGCTCGGGGTCGCGCTTGCGTTCGGCGGGGTCGGGTGAGCGGCGTGGCACGGCGACCAAGGTAGCCGATCCCGCGTATCAAACTTCCGTTTGACTTAATCATCCAAGCGGATGATAGTGGTCCGCATGGATCTTCACGTGGCGGTCGTCGGTGGCGGGGTGGGCGGGCTGTGCCTGGCCCAGGGGTTGCGCGGACACGGGGTGGAGGTGTCGGTGCACGAGCGGGACGCGACGCCGACCGACCGGCTCCAGGGTTACCGGCTGCACGTCGACCCCGTGGGCGCGCGGGCGCTGCACGAGTGCCTGCCGCCCGCGTCGTGGGACCGGTTCGTGGCGACCACGGGCCGGGGCGGCGGCGGTTTCGGGTTCCTCGACGAGGGGCTGCGGCGGCTGCTCGTCCTCGACGACCCGGGCGACGAGCCCGAGCGCGCGCACCACTCGGTCAGCCGGGTCGCGCTGCGCGAGGTGCTGCTGGACGGCATGGGCGACGCGGTTCGGTTCGGCCGCCGGTTCACCCGGTACGAGCACGAGGGCGACCGGGTCGTCGCGCACTTCGCCGACGGCACGTCCGTGCGCTGCGACGTGCTGGTGGGCGCGGACGGCGCGGGCTCGGCGGTGCGCGCCCAGCGCCTGCCGCACGCCGCGCGCGTCGACACCGGCATCACCGCCGTCGCCGGGCGGCTGCCGCTGACCCCGGCCACCCGCGCCTGGCTGCCGCCCCGGCTCCTGGCCCACGCCAACACGGTCGTCCCGCGCGCCGCCGCCGGGATGTTCCTCGCGCCGCACGAGCTGGACCACGACGGCTACCTCATGTGGGCCTACGCCGCGGGCGACCTGGCGGTGGGGGAGACCGGGCTGCGGGAGGTGGTGGCCGACCGGGTCCGCGACTGGCACCCCGACCTGGTGCGGCTGGTCCGGGACACGCCGGAGGACGCGGTGTCGCGCTGGCCGATCCGCACGTCCGTGCCGGTCGCGCCGTGGGAGCCGAGCCGGGTCACCCTGCTCGGCGACGCGGTCCACAGCATGACGCCGATGCGCGGGGTCGGGGCGAACACCGCGCTGCGCGACGCGCTGGTGCTGTGCCGGAACCTGGTCGAGCGCGAGCCGCTCGACGCCGTCGCCGACTACGAGCGGCGGATGCGCGGGTACGGGTTCGCCGCGGTCGAGGCTTCGCTGCGCAGCGCGCGCCAGTTCGTGTCGGGCAACGCGGTCGGGCGGCTGGCGTTCAAGACCGCGCTGCGGGTGTTCCAGGCGGTGCCGCCGCTCAAGCGCACCGCGTTCCGCGACCGCGACGAAGTCCGGTGAGATCCTTCTGAACCGCCCCCGCCCCCCGTCCGTGTCGAGGTCGCACGAGGGACCACCAGGGGAGGCTCACCATGGCACGCCACCACGCGGCGCTCGGCGCCGCCCTCGTCGGACTCGTCCTGCTCGGGGCGTGCGGCGCGGTCGACCGGGCGGGCACGCCCGTGCCGCAGCGGGTCGCCGAACCCGGGTCCACCGCCGGCGGGGCGCCGGACCCGGAGCTGACCACCGCCGTGGTGCCCGGCCTGGGCGCGGTGCTGTCGGACGGGGAGGGCCTGACGCTGTACCGGTTCGACGGGGACACGGCGCGACCGCCGACGTCCACCTGCGCGGGCGCCTGCGCGGAGAACTGGGTGCCCGCGACCGCGGACGGGGAGGTCGTGCGGGCGCGTGGCGTGCCCGCCGAGCCGGTCTCGACGATCGTCCGCGCCGACGGCGCCAGGCAGATCACCGTCGGCGGCTGGCCGGTCTACCGCTTCGCCGGTGACATCGCGCCGGGCCAGGCCGGGGGCCAGGGCGCGGACGGCGCGTGGTTCGCCGCCGCGCCGGACGGCCGGAAGGCGCTGCCGCCCGGGTCCGGCCTCGCGCTGGCCACCGCCTCGGTCGGCGACCTGGGCACCGTGCTGACCGACGCCGGGGGCATGACCCTCTACCGCTTCGACGAGGACTCGCCCGACCCGTCCCGGTCCACCTGCGAGGGCGGGTGCGCCGACCGGTGGCCGCCGCTGCTGGTGGACTCGGCGGACTTCGGGGTGCAGGGCGTGGACCGGGCCCTGGTCGGCACGACCAGGCGCGCGGACGGCCGGCTCCAGGCGACCGTCGCGGGGTGGCCGCTCTACCGGTTCGCCGACGACCGGCTGTGCGGCGAGGCGAAGGGCCACGGCGCGGGCGGCACGTGGTTCGCCGCCGCGCCGGACGG
>NZ_JBHWIE010000512.1:0-4034 GCF_042732085.1 Actinosynnema sp. NPDC059797 | reverse complement strand
GGGCTCGTCCACGTCGGCGGCGTCACCCGGGTCGCCGGGCACGACCTGGGGGCGCGCTCCGGCCGGGCGCTGCGCCTGCTGCGCGCCCGGCACGCGGCCTACGTCGCCCAGGACCCGCGCACCGCGCTGCCGTCGCACCTGCGGGTGCGCGCGCAGCTGGCCGAGGTGCTGCGGGCCAGGGGTGTGGCCCGGTCCGAGGTCGACGGCCTGTCGAGGGCCGCGCTGCGCCGGGCGAACCTGCCGGACGACGACGCGTTCCTGGACCGCCGTCCGCACCAGATGTCCGGCGGTCAGCTCCAGCGCCTCGCGCTGGCCATCGCGCTCACCCACCGGCCGGCGGTCGTCGTCCTGGACGAGCCGACCAGCGCCCTGGACGCGGACAACGCCGACCGGCTGCTCGCCGAGTTCGTCGAGCTGTGCCGGGTCTCCGGCGCCGCCGCCGTGCTGGTGTCGCACGACCTGCCGGCGCTGGCGACCGCCGCCGACCGGCTCGCCGTGGTCGACGGCGGCCGGGTCGTGGAGACCGGGCCGGCCGCGCGGGTGCTCACCGCGCCGACGCACCCCGCCACCAGGCAGCTCGTGGTAGCCGAGGACGCCCCGGTGCGCCGGGAGCCGCCCGAGGAGGCGCCCGACCTGCTCGTGGTCTCCGGGGTCACCGTCCGCCGCCGCGGCGTCGGGGTCGTGCTGGACCGGGCGTCGCTGCGGGCCCCGGCCGGCGGCAGCGCCTGCCTCGTCGGGCCGTCCGGCTGCGGCAAGACCACCCTGTTGCGCGTCGTCGCGGGCCTCATGGCCCCCGCGGAGGGCGGCGTCCTGCTCGACGGCGTGCCGCTGGCCCCGCTGGTGGCCGGCCGCGACGCCGAGCAGCTCCGCCGGGTGCAACTCGTCCCGCAGAACCCCTACGACTCGCTCAACCCGCGGCACACCGTGCGCCGCATCGTCGCCCGGCCGCTGGAGCAGTTCGGCCTGTGCGCCGACGACGAGGCGGTGACCGGCGAGGTGGTCGGGCTGCTGCGCCGGGTCGGCCTCACCGAGCGGCACGCCGACTCGCTGCCCGCCGCCCTGTCCGGTGGCGAGCGCCAGCGGGTCGCCATCGCCCGCGCCCTGGCCGCCGACCCGGACGTGCTGCTGTGCGACGAGGTGACCAGCGCCCTGGACCGCGCGGTCGCGGCGAGCGTGGTCGACCTGCTCTCGGAGCTGCGCGAGGAGCGCGGGCTCACCCTGCTCGTGGTCACCCACGACCCGGCGGTGGTGCGCCGGGTCGGCGGCGAGGTGCACGAGATGGTCGACGGCAGGCCGGTGCTCCGGCCCCGGCCCGCGATGGCCTGAGGGCCCCGCGACGGGCCCGGTGGACAGGCCACCGGGCCGGTCCCCGGGCGCCGGCGGTCAGGACGGGCACGCCCGCGGCGGGCACGCCCGTGGTCAGCCCTCCTCCACGACGACCGCGTGGTCCTTGGCTTCGGGCTGGGCGAACCGGGCCAGCCGCACCGCCTCCGCCTCCAGCGCCTCGCGGTCGGTCGCGGACAGCTTCTCCAGCGGGCGCAGCGCGACGGTGGCCACCCGCCGCTTGACCGCGATCGCCCACGTGCCCGCCACCAGGCCGTCGACCAGGAAGGTCGGCTTGACCTGGAGGTTGGACTTCGCGTACACGACGTCCTTGTGCGCGGCGGGCAGGATGCGCTCCCGGTGGGTGCTCCGGTACGCCAGCAGCGTGCTGTCGAAGGCGGGCAGCAGCTTCACCGGCGCGGGCGCGTCCGCGCCCGGCCGGGGCGCGTCGGGCAGGTCGTACAGCACGCGGCGGCCGTCCTCGGAGAACGTGACGAGGTCGTCCATGCCGGCGAGGGCGTCGCGCACGGGCGGGGTGCGGTGCCCGATCCACGTGGCCACGTCGTCAGCCGCCGCGGGGCCGAACGCGCGCAGGTGCGCCCTGATCACCTCCGCCAGGGCGGCGTCCCGGTCCTCGGCGGCCGGGGGAGCGGCGCGCAGCGCCTCCGGGGCCTTCGCACCCCACTCCCCGTCGGCCGGGGCCCGCACGAACGCGGGCACGCCCCGGAAGGGCCGCCACTTGTACTGCCGCTGGAACGCGATCTCCTCGTCCGTGGTGGCGTCGGGGTGCCGTTCCAGGAACGCCTCGATGAACGCGCACACCTCGTCGGCGGTGCGGGCCCGTTCGGCGGTGTGCTCGCGCAGCTCGGCCAGCAGGCGGTCCATCAGCGGCGCCGGGCCCTCGGTCTTGCGCCGCCAGTCGGCCGCGCCGGTGAGGTCGGTGACCGCCGCGTACGCCGGGTACTGCTCGGCGGCCACCACGTGCAGCGTGCCGCGCAGCAGCGTCGCGAGCAGCACTTCGCCGCGCTCCACCGCGCCGAGGAACGCCTCCGGGGCGAGATCGGCGGTCCTGGTCCACACCGCGACGGGGACCGCGGGCCAGCTCTGCGCCTGCACCGCCCCCACGCGCGCGAGGACTCCCGGGACCGAGTCGTCGATCGGTTCCAGGAGTCCTTGGCGTGCCAGGAGGGCGCGGTTGAGTTCTCGGGTCGTGATGCCGGCCGCGGTCACGTGTCCATGCCTCCACAGTGCGGGTCGTGTCCCGGGTACGGTAACCCGTCCGCGCACCGCGGGGGTGGTCAGGAGCCGACCGCGCCCGTCCGCGCCGCCGCCTGGGCCGCGGCCAGCCGCTCACCGTGCAGTGCCTGCTCCGCGCGGCGGGCGCGCCGCCTGCGGAGCAGGTTGCGGGTGGACACGAACAGGCCGCCGCCGTCGAGCAGCACCGCCACCAGCACGATGGTGGCGAAGTCGAACGAGTTGATCCGGCTCTCCTGGCCGGTGGCGAACAGGAACGCCTGCGACAGGTAACCGATCAGCACGGGCAGGGTGATCGCGAACAGCGAGGCGATCGTGACGCCGCGGCCCAGCAGGTACACCGCCGAGTACCAGCGCACCGACTTCATCTCGCGCGGGCTCAGGTCGGACAGGTCCTCGCGCTTGGGGGAGCGCCACAGCCTGCGCAGGCCGTTGAGCATCCACTTCTCGGTGTCCTTGATCAGGTTCCGGGTCCCGATCGCGGTCGTGATCACGTAGTAGAAGTCGGTGTGCATGAAGAAGAAGCACTGCCACAGCAGGCGGCCGAAGTAGGTCCACAGCGCCGCCGCGGTGAGCCACTGGATCTCCTGGGGCACCGACAGCGCCCCGGTCTCCATCAGCTTGAGCAGGATGATCGCGATCGAGCCGAACACGCCGTCCACGATGGGCCCGGACAGGAACGCGACGTAGCGCTCCTTCTTGGACGCCAGCCAGATGCCGCTCATGTCGGTCTCGGCGACCAGGATGTAGAGCCTGCTGCCGATCCCGATGCGCGCGGGCACGCCGGCCGCGCGGGCCGCCACCAGGTGCGCCACCTCGTGGATGTAGATGCCCACGATCATGATCGCCATGGTCGCCCAGGTGAGCAGGGCGAAGTGCTCGGGGAACAGCAGCACGGTGGCGCCGGGGATGATGCCCGGGTTCAGCACGGCGGTCAGCACGCCGGCGGCGATGACCAGGCCGGCGAGCACGAGGACGGGGGTCGAGAAGATCCGCCGCGCGGTCTTCTGGCTGATCCACTCCATGTGGCTCTTCCAGCGCAGGCCCGGCGCGGGGTCCCCGGCCGGTGCGGCGGCGCCCGAGGCGCCGGTCGCGGTGCCGGCCGCGGCGGTGGCCGTGACGGTCCTCGCCGCCTCGTCGCCGGTCGCGCCGTCCCCGGTCGTGCCGTCCACGGTGATGAAACCCTCGGCGACCATCGCGTCGATGAAGTCGTCGAGGTCGGCGGTCTCGCCGTGCTTCGCCTCGTAGCGGCGGCTCGCCTCCGCGGGCGTGCAGCCCTCGGCGAACCACTCCAGCACGTCGAGGGCCTCCGGGGGGACGCTCAGGAAGACCTGGCGGTCGACGTCGCCGATGACCGCGGAGTCGGCCTCGCGCCGATGCGAGTACGGCAGCACGGTGATCACCGAGTCGGGCGGGTAACCGGGCATCGGTGCGGTCCTTTCTCCTCGTGGGAAACC
>NZ_JBHWIE010000511.1:0-4056 GCF_042732085.1 Actinosynnema sp. NPDC059797 | reverse complement strand
GCCTGGAACACCTGGTCGATCGCCCGCGACTGGCCCTCCGCCTTCAGGATCTCCGCCGCGCGCTCGCCCTCCGCGCGCAGCACGGCGGCCTGCTTGTCGCCCTCGGCGGTCAGGATCTGCGACTGCCGCTGCCCCTCCGCGGTGAGGATCGCGGCGCGCTTGTCCCGCTCGGCGCGCATCTGCTTCTCCATCGCGTCCTTGATGGTGCGCGGCGGGTCGATGGCCTTGATCTCCACCCGGTTGACCCGCAGGCCCCACTTGCCGGTGGCGTCGTCGAGCACGCCCCGCAACTGGCTGTTGATGGTGTCGCGGGAGGTCAGCGTGCTCTCCAGGTCCATCGAGCCGACCACGTTGCGCAGCGTGGTGACCGTCAGCTGCTCCACCGCCTGCAGGTAGCTGGCGATCTCGTAGAACGCCGCCCGCGGGTCGGTGACCTGGAAGTAGAGCACCGTGTCGATCTCCACCACGAGGTTGTCCTCGGTGATGACCGGCTGCGGCTGGAACGACACCACCTGCTCGCGCAGGTCGATCGGCGGGTGGACCCGGTCGATGAACGGGATCACCACGTTCAGGCCCGGTTGCAGCGTGCGCTGGAAGCGGCCCAGCCGTTCCACGTTGCGGGCCCGCGCCTGCGGCACGATCCGCACCGCGCTCAACACGACCAGCACCACCAGCAGCGCGATGACCACGGCCACGATCACTGAAGCTTCCACGACCCACTCCCCGGGTAGACGAACGCGGTGCTGCCGCTGATCCGCAGGACCTCCACGGTGACCCCCTCGGGGATCACGAGGGCGTCGTCGAACGGCCGCGCCGTCCACTCCTCCCCCGCGATCCGCACCCGGCCACCGTCGCGCGACACCTCGCGCAGCACGGGACCGGACTCGCCCACCAGCGCGTCGACGCCGAACCGGGCGGACGCGGCTCCGCGCCGGTGGCGCCGGGCGAGCGGGCGCAGCAGCACCAGGGCCAGGACCGAAGCGAGGGCGAACACCGCGAACTGCGCCGCGGCGGGAAGGCCGACCGCGGCGGCCCCCGCGGCGAGCAGCGCGGCCCCGCCGAGGACGCCCAGTGCGCCGGTGAGGGTGAGCACCTCTACCGCCCCGAGCAACAAGGCCACCAACGACCACGCGAGCCAAGCGTCCACGCAACACCTCCTCCACGACCGGGAGCACCCTCGACTTCATGCCCTTGACCTGCTTCTATGTTCTCCCGAACGGAGCCGGGCGACAACGCGCGAACCCGGCCGCCCCGGAGCCGGTCCGGTTGCCGGTTCCCGGCAACCGGGGCAGGTCACGACACCGCGACCTCCGGCCAGCCGAGCAGCTTGGCCCCGAGCACCGCGACGTGCAGCGACAACGCCTGCGACGGGTCGTCCACCGAATAGCCGGTCAGCTCCTTGACGCGGTGCAGGCGGTAGGTGACCGTCCGGACGCCCACCTGCAACTCCCGCGCGCAGGCCGTCGTCACCTGACCGGCGGTGAAGTAGGCCGACAGCGTGTCCAGCAGCGGACCGGGCCCTCCCCGCACCCCGCGCAGGGGTTCCAGCACCACCGACACCAAATCGGCCAGCGCGGCGCTGTCGCGCAGCAGGACCTGGTAGACCAGCAGGTCCCCGGCCCGGTGCACCCGTCCCGGCAGCGCCAGGCGCTCGGCGATGTCCAGTGCGTACCTGGCCTGCTCGAAGGAACGCACCGCCCCACCCGGTCCCGACTGGGCGCGACCGATGCCGACCCACCACGTCGAGTCGCCGCCCAGGGCCGCGGTCACCTGACGCGTGAACTCGTCGAGGACGCCGGCCATCGTGTCCGGGACGACGCAGACCAGCAGGCCGGCCTTGGTGGTGATGAGGACGTCACGTGAATCCAGGCGCAGGTGCAGGGAGGTCTCCACCGCCCTGGCCAGCTCGCCGCCGTCGACCACCGGCTCCGGGCAGCGCACCGCCGCCACGACGTTGCTGCCCGCCAACCGCAACCCGAACCGCTCCGCCCGCTCGGCCAACTGCCCCAGGTTGCGCCCGTCGAGCAGGTCGTCGACGAACTCCCGGCGGAACGACTCCTCCTGGCGCACCGACCAGCGCTGCGCCTTCTCGTAGCCCTCCGCCACCGCCATGACCGCCGCGTCGGCCGCCTTGAACACCGCCTCCCCCAGGTCGCGGAGCACGTCGGGGTCCTTCGCCCGCCGCACACCGGAGAGCAGCGGCCAGGCCAGCCACGTGGCGCTCAGGTACATGTCGACCACGCCCCGCAGGGGCACGCCCTGCGCGGCCGCCCGGGCGCCGACGTCGTGGCGGACCCTCAGCCGGTCCGGACCGAACGGGCGACCGGACGCGCTGACCTCGTCCAGGTCGGCGAGGTAGCCGTCGAGGAGTTCGGCGGGCACGCCGTGCGCCTGCCGGCTCGCCCGGCCGGCCACACCGGCCCACAGGTCCGCGGTGTCGTCCCGCACAGGTCCCGACCTCCTGGCTCGTGCCACGTGTCCCACTTCCGCAGTCGTCGGTCGAGGTCGTCGCAACGGGCGGTGCGCGCCCAGGCGGGTGTTCACGGCTCCTCCGCGAGCACTGTCCTCTCCAAGGGCGGCACCGGCACCTCGCGTCCGGTGGACCGCACGTGACGCGCCCCGGACTCCTCGGCCCCGACGTCCTCGAAGCGCTTGATCAGCCACCCGCGCACCGCGGGGTGACGAGCCGACCTCGCCACCCACCGCGGTGGGGAGGGCGGCACCGAGCCCGCCGACGGGGCACGGGGGCGGTCACGACCGGTCGCTCCGCGACAGGCGACGACGTGCACGGCCACGGGTGGCCTCCGTTCCCGGACGACAGCGGATCCCTCGCCGACCAGGCTTCCCGGCACACCGGTGGCCATCGTAGTGCCCCGACGCGCGCAGGAGCCGCTTTGCCCGTCCAGGGGGACGGCACGCCTGCGGTGTCCCACCCGGTCGGGCCGCGGTGCTTGCCGGTACCCGGCAGCCAACCGGCCCCGTCGTCCGCCGGTTCCTCCCCTGGTCGCGCACCGCCGGTCGGGGTGACCATGTCGGGGAGGAGGCGGCATGGGTTGGTGGGGCACGGTGGCGGCCACCGCCCTGGCCGTGGGCCTGCTCGGCATCGGGTACGCCGGGCGGCACCGGTGCCGGGCGCAGTTGCTCCGCCACCGCGAGGACCACTCCGGGCAGCGCGCCGTCCACGCCGCGGTCCCCACGGAGCGCACCACGATGAACGAGCACGAACGGCGCCGACTCCGCGCCATCGAGCAGCAGCTGGAGGACGAGGACCCCGAGTTCGCCGAGCGACTCCGCGCCCTCGACCGCCCCGACCACCGGCAGGCCGCCGGTCGACTCACCTGCGTGGTCGTGTTCGGGCTCGTGCTGGCGCTGATCGGTGTCCTGGCCGATCCGGCGCTGGTGGTCATCGGCGTCCTGATCGCCGCGCCCGCGTGGGGCGTCCGGCTGCTGCTGCCGACCTCGCCACGACCACATCCCGCGCCCGGACCGGACGACGACCCACCACCCGGCTGCGGCCGGGGCGCACCGGTGTGACCCCGCGGACGACGAGGAGTCCTCCGTCCGGAGCCGGTTCCCGTCGGGGAGGGCGGTGACCGCCCTCGATGACGGGTCGCGCTCCCGCCGGTTTGGCCGTGGCACGCCCGACTCGGTAACGTGAAGTCGTCGAACCCGCGCTCCACGCGGGCGACTGGTGTGCCGGGAAGCCTGGTCGGCGTCCGTGACCGACCGTCCCCTGGAGCCGCCCGTGACCGCCCCCACCGCGGCTCGCACCCGAGGCCGCCCGGCCACGACCGGCCGCTTCCGCCCCGAACTCCAGGGGCTGCGCGGCGTCGCGGCGGCCCTGGTGGTCGTCTACCACGTCTGGTTCGGCCGCGTGTCGGGTGGCGTGGACGTGTTCTTCCTGCTCTCCGGGTTCCTGGTGACCGGGCAACTGCTGCGCGCGGCGACGGGCGACGGCATCGCGTTCCGGCCGCTGGTGTGCGCGGCAGCGCACGCGTAGGATCACGTCCTCGCAGAGCTTAAACACCCCCTGGCATAAGTCGACTCTCTGACAGG
>NZ_JBHWIE010000510.1:0-4063 GCF_042732085.1 Actinosynnema sp. NPDC059797 | reverse complement strand
TCTCCTCGACGTCCACGGGCACGACGCTAGGCGACCGGGCAAGCGGAAAAACGCCCGCGGGCGGTGTCCGGAGAGGACACCGCCCGCGGGTCGTGCAGCGATCTTCGGTTGTCGCCAGGGGTCAGCTCAGGGGCGGGTACGCGTTCCGCATGAGCTCCTGGAACTGGGCGGAGAACCAGTGGCCGGACACCGGGGCGTCGGCCAGGGCGCCCGAGGGGTTGTTGCCGTTGCGCACGTTGCCACCGTAGGTCGGGTCGCACATGCGGTCGAAGCCCTTGCCCTCGTTGTTCGGGATCTCCTTGCTCGAACCGTCGGACTCACCCGGCGGCTTGATCCACACGTAGGCGTCGATGCCGGGCTTCGGCGCGGCCTTCGGGCGCTCGCCCAGACCGGCACCGGCCTGGTTGCACCAGTTGCCCTTCTGGTGGCGGCGGTCGATGCGCGACTGGTTGACGTAGTCGTCCACGTTCGTGGAGGTCGACTTGCCGGTGGGCCGGTTGGCGCCGCCCCAGCCGTTGCGCGAGGTGTCGATCAGCATGCCGATGCCGCTGTCGAAGCCCTGCTTGACGAGCTCCTCGCGCATCGCCGTGGCGAAGCCGAGCTCACCGTTGAAGTCGTTCCAGTCGACCCACTTGGCCTTTTCCTTGACGATCTGGCCGCCGACCACGTCGTCGACCTTCCAGTACGGCTCCTCCAGCGCGGAGTAGTTCGCCGTGTTGGTGATGAAGCCGTGGATCTTGTCCTTGGTGGCGCCGTTCTTGCCGAGGATCGACGCGAACATCTTCGCCGAGGCGTAGAAGTTGTCGTACTCGGGAACGGTGTCGCCCCACCCGATCCAGCCGTGGTGGCCGGAGTCGATGTAG
This sequence comes from Actinosynnema sp. NPDC059797, assembly GCF_042732085.1. Classification (NCBI taxonomy): domain Bacteria; kingdom Bacillati; phylum Actinomycetota; class Actinomycetes; order Pseudonocardiales; family Pseudonocardiaceae; genus Actinosynnema; species Actinosynnema sp. NPDC059797. The sequence goes on along the minus strand of NZ_JBHWIE010000510.1, from coordinate 3,200 downwards.
TTGTAGACGTTGCCGATGGCGCCCAGCTTGCCGATGGCGTACGAGACGCCCTCCTGGTAGTTGCCGTTCTGCTTCATGACGTCGCAGTTCGGCGTGGCCGTCGCGCGGGGCGAGACGTTGGTGACCAGGTTCGGCAGCGAGTCGATCTCGATGACCGGGACGATGCGCAGCTTGGAGTACTTCGGGTCGCCGACGATGGAGACGATCTTGTCGATGTACTCGGTCTTGTAGCGGCCGATCTCGTCGGCCTTCAGCTCACCGTTCGAGGCCAGCGCGGCGCAGTCGCGGCCGGGCAGGTTGTAGACGACGAACTGGAAGACCAGCTGACCGTCCGAGCGGGCGGCGCGCTGCTTCTCCGCCTCGTCCAGGTGGTCGGCCAGGCCCATCGAGCCGGTCGTGGGCGAGTCGTTGCCCTCGATCGCGCTGATGCGGTCCAGCCACACGCCGGTCGGCTGGTTCGCGACCCGCGAGCCACCCGGCTCGGCGGCGGCGCGAGCCGACCACTGCGGGTTGACGTACACGCCGGCGCCCACGTACGGGTTGTCCACGCGCGCACCCGGACCCGGGTTCTGACCACTGGTGGTCGTCGTCGTGGTCGTCGTGGTCGTCGTGGTCGACGTCGTGGTGGTCGTCGACGTGGTGGTGTCGATCGAGCCCGTGCACACCGTCCCGTTGAGGCGGAACTGCGTGGGCGCCGGGTTCGAGCCGTTCCACGAGCCGTTGAAGCCGGGGTTCACCGTCTGACCGGTGCCCAGGTTCGGGGCCCACGACGAGTTCCGGACCGTCACCCTGGTCCCGGACTGCGAGAACTGGCCGTTCCAACCCTGCTGGACCGTCTGGCCCGCGGCGAAGTCCCACTCCAGGGTCCAGCCGCCGGAGATCGCGTCCCCGAGGTTGGTGACCGTGACGTTGGCGCCGAATCCGCCGGGCCACTGGTTCGTGATCGAATACGCCACCCGGCAACCGGGTGCCGCGTTGGCGGTGGCGGTGCTCGCCACCACCCCGGCCGCGGACAGGGCCGCCACCGAGGTTACCGCCAACGCGCCCGCCACTTTGCGGGAACGTACGAACGTACGCAGACTCATGCATCGCCTCCTTGCGAGCAACTCGCCATCTGGGAGCGCTCCCAGCAGATCTGCCGCCACCCGGGATTCGACGCGAGACGGGGGACTACTGACTGGGAGCGCTCCCAGACGAACGGTAACGCATGACATGTCCTGTTGACGAGGGGTTGACCTGGAGATAATCCGGCCTTATACCCGTGCGCGAAGCCCACCTCCGAGCCCCTGACCAGCGGTTTCGCCGGATCGATCGGCTATGCAACTTTCTTGCGCAAAAGCTGCGCGGCCCCGTTCGGAGGCAAACGGAGCCGTCCACTGTCACCTGTTCAGACGAATGCGCTCGTTGATCCGGGAGCGGTGAAAACAAAATCATTCGAACGGACCTGGGAACTGGACCGCTTCAGAAACTTCGTCGAACCACGAATGATCTTGTCGAACATTCGACGACCGCACCCGCTAATGGCGGCCGGCCGCCTGATCCGAAAGGACTCGCACCGCCTCGTCCACCGCCGCGAGCCGAGCCCGCCGCACCGCGTCGCCCAGCGGTCGCAGCGCCTCGTCCCGGGCCCTCGTCGCGGTCGCCGACACCGCGCCGCCCGGCGCGTCCGAGGCGGCCACCTCCAGGATCGCGGCGACCTCGGCGGCGCGCTGGAGCACGCGCAGGGACCTCGGCGGCATCCCCGCGGGCCAGGCGAGCTTCTGGTGCTCGGCGGCCAGCGCGGCGATCTCGGCGCGCACGTTGGGCCGGTGCCGGGCCACGTCCAGGGTCACCAGCGCGGTGGCCGCCTCCCGCATCGCCGACGCCAGCCCGTGCTCGGCCTCCCCGATCGGCACGTGCTCGAACGCGGAGGCGGTCGGCAGGTCGAACACCGTCCACCGCAGCACGCCGTCGGCCACCAGCCGGGGCACCAGGCCCACGCCGACCTCGGGCAGCACCGCGGCCTGCCCGGCCTTCAGCGCGTACTTGACCAGCGGTCCGTCGCCGCCCAGCCCGCGCACGTCCCCCGGCACCGGCAGCACCAGCCGCGCGGTGGTCGTCGCGGCGCGGCGCAGCGACGCCAGCAGCAGCGCGGGGCCCACCGGGGCCTCGTCGGGGCCGGGCAGGTCGAGGGCGGTCGCGGTGCCGTCGTCGTCGGCGACCACCTCGTGCAGCTCGGCCCAGGCGCCCAGGGCGTCGAGGACGTCGTCCGCCGCGGCGGACCCGTGCAGCCAGGCGGACGTCCAGACGACCAGCGTCGCACTCGCAGTAGACACGCCGGTCAAGGGTACGCGGGACCGGGCGCGGATCAGGCCGCCGGCCCCACGTGTTCCACCAGCAGGGATCGGAACCTCTCCACCGCGTCGGCGTCGGCGAACGCGCGGCGCGGCACCGCGTACACCGCGGCCGTCCCGGTCCGCAGCACGAAGCCCCGCGGGGTCTCCACCCAGCCGGGCAGCTCGGCCCAGCTCAGCTCGCTGCGCGCGGCCTCGCCGACCGACATCCGCAACGAGTGGTCGTCCGCCGTGCCGGTCACCGCCCTGGCCGCCAGCGGGTGGTTGTGGAAGTTCACCGCCGCGCCCACCGGCACCAGCCCGGCGATGACCACGGCCAGGACCAGGCCGAACACGCCCGCCCACGTCATGCCCAGCACCAGCACGACGACGCCGAGCGCGCCGAGCGCCGCGGCGAACCACGGCGCCCAGCGGTAGAGCGGCACGGAGGTCTTCAGCGCGTCGCTCCAGTCACCCGCCCGGGGTGACCAGCCGAAGTCCACCGTCACCGCAGGGGCCTCTTCGCGGGCTCGCAGCACAGCGGGGCGCACGGCGCGCCGTTGACCGTGCAGCCGGCCGCCGGGAAGGCCGACAGCTTGCGCGCGGGCGCGCCCTCCAGGTGCTCGGCGACCAGCTCGGCCACCAGCCGGGCGAAGCGCGGGTCCTCGTTCGGGGTCGCCGCGCGGGCGAAGCCCATGCCCAGCTCGGCGGCGCGGTCGCGGGCCTCGGTGTCGAGGTCCCACACGACCTCCAGGTGGTCGCTGACGAACCCGATCGGGCACACCACCACGTTGGCCACGCCCTTGGCGTGCAGCGCCTCGACGTGGTCGACCACGTCGGGCTCCAGCCACGGGATCTGCGGCGGCCAGGAGCGGGACTGCCACACCA
>NZ_JBHWIE010000509.1:0-4063 GCF_042732085.1 Actinosynnema sp. NPDC059797 | reverse complement strand
CATCGCGACCAGGTTCGACAAGACCGCCGTGTCCTACCGGGGCATGCTCGACCTGGCCACCCTGCTCATCTGGCTTTGAGGACAGCCCCTAGCCCCGCCCGGACCTCGGCTTCCCGCACCCCCGCCCGGCGAACCGGAACCGGCGGCCGACCACGCGCGTCGCAGCCGTCGGAGGACGGGGAGGGGCATCATGGGGAGCGGGAACGCCGAGGTCGACCGCGCGGTGGAGTGGTTGCGCGGCACGATGCGGTTGTTGGCGCTGCTGCCGTGGATCGCGGCGGTGGTGTTCCTGGTGCTGCTGCTGGTGCTGCCGGACGCGGGCCACCGGCGGACGTTCGTCCTGACGGCGCTGCTGTTCCTGGGGTCGTCGGGGTTCACCCTGCTGTCGGACCTGCGCGACCTGGTCCGGTCGGACCGACCGGCGCAGTGGGCCGGCGAGGTCACCGTGTCGTTCCTGTGGGGCGTGGTGAACGCCTGGCTGATCGCGACGCTGCTGCTGGTGAACGTCACGTTCGGGGCGTACTGGGGCGTCACGGCGCTGGTGACGGCCGGGCCGGCCGCGGGCGCGCTGGTGTGGGCCCGGCGGTTCGGGCTCCAGGCGACGAGGACGGCGTTCGCCTCCCTGCGCGAGGACGACCTGGCGGCGTCGTCGCTGGAGGTGCCCTTCCACCCGAGGAGGGCGACCGTGGTGCTGGGCGTCGGCCCGCGCGGGCTGGCCATCGGCTCCGCGCTGGGCTTCTTCCGCACCGACGAGGGCAACCACCGCGACTGGGCCGAGCTGCGCCGGGTCGAGCCCGTGGAACTCCACGAGGACGCCTATTCGGAGGACCGCGGCACCCGCTGGAAGGTCCGGCGCGGCCCGGTCGTGCGCCTGGGGTTCGCCGACGGCGCGGAGTGGCAGGTCCCGGTCGACCGGCCGGAGGACCTGATGCGCCTGCTCGAACTCCGCGCCCCCCGCGAACCGTGACCCGCTACACCTCCAGCCAGCTCCGATCCGGGAGCAGTTGGCTCGCCTGCGGCCCCATCAGCGTCATGCCGCCGTCCACCACGAACGACGCGCCGGTCACGTAGCCGGCCGCGGGCGTGGCCAGGAACGCCACCACCGCCGCGACCTCGTCCGCGTGACCGGGGCGGCCCAGGGGGACGCCCGGCCTCGGCTCGGTCCGCGGGTCGGTGTCGGTCTGACCGGTCATCGGCGTGGAGATCTCGCCAGGCGCGACCGAGTTCACCGTGATGCCGTGCTCGGCCAGCTCGAGGGCCAGCACCTTCGTCAACGCGCCCAACCCGGCCTTGGCCGCGCAGTACGGCGCCGCGCCCACGCGCGGCTGGTGCTCGTGCACCGAGGTGATGTTGACGATCCGCCCGCCGCGGCCCGCGGCGATCATGTGCTTGGCGGCGCGCTGGGAGCACAGGAACGCGCCGTCCAGGTCGACCGACAGCACCGAGCGCCAGGTCTCGAAGTCCATGTCCAGGGCCTTCTGCGAGCTGCCGGTGCCGGCGCAGTTGACCAGGACGTCGAGGCCGCCCAGCTCCTCGGCCAGTTCGTCCACCGCGGCCGTCGCGGTGGGCAGGTCCGTCAGGTCGAGCCGCCGCACGAACGCGCGGGCGCCCTTCTCCCGGACCTCCGCCGCGGTGGCCTCCGCGCCCTCCGCGTCCTCGTGGTAGGTGATCCCGACGTCCACACCGCCGCCCGCGAACGCCACCGCGATCGCCCTGCCGATGCCGGAGTCGGCCCCGGTCACCACCGCGTACAGCGGCGCGCCGGTCCGTTCCTCGGGTAGTGGAGCACTCATGGGCGGCGAGTACCCGCGCCGGGGTTTGCCACACCCCGACCAGGGAACGCCACGATCAGGCGAAGGGAGAACACCACGATGAAGGCCGTCACCTGGCACGGCAAGCGGGACGTGCGCGTGGACAGCGTGCCCGACCCGGTCGTCAAGGACCCCGCGGACGTGGTCGTGCGCGTCACCTCCACCGGTCTGTGCGGGTCCGACCTGCACCTGTACGAGGTGCTCGGCCCGTTCCTCGACGCGGGCGACATCCTCGGGCACGAGCCCATGGGCGTCGTCGAGGAGGTCGGGCCCGAGGTCACGGAGGTCAAGCCGGGCGACCGGGTGGTGATCCCGTTCAACGTCTCCTGCGGCACGTGCTTCATGTGCGGGCAGGGGCTGCACTCGCAGTGCGAGACCACCCAGGTGCGCGAGCAGGGCAGCGGCGCGGCGCTGTTCGGCTACACCAAGCTCTACGGGCAGGTGCCCGGCGGGCAGGCGGAGTACCTGCGGGTGCCGTTCGGCAACACGCTGCCGATCAAGGTGCCGGACGGCCCGCCGGACGACCGGTTCGTGTACCTGTCCGACGTGCTGCCCACCGCGTGGCAGGCGGTCGAGTACGCGGACCCGGGCGACAGCCTCGTGGTGCTCGGCCTCGGCCCGATCGGCGACATGGCCACCCGCATCGCCAGGCACCGCGGCGTCGGCACGGTGATCGGCGTGGACCTGGTGCCCGAGCGCATGGCCCGCGCCGAGGCCCACGGGGTGACCGTGCTGAACGCGCGGGACAAGGACCTGGTCGGGCACATCCGCGAGCTGACCGACGGGCGCGGCCCGGAGGCCGTGATCGACGCGGTCGGCATGGAGGCGCACGGCGCGCCGGTCGCCAAGCTGGCCCACCAGGCGGTGGGGCTGCTGCCGGACGCCATCGCCGCCCCGTTCATGAAGACCGCGGGCGTCGACCGGCTGCACGCGCTGCGCCTGGCGATCGACATCGTGCGGCGCGGCGGCACCATCTCGCTGTCCGGCGTGTACGGCGGCATGGCCGACCCGCTGCCGCTGCTGACCCTGTTCGACAAGCAGGTGCAGCTGCGCATGGGCCAGGCCAACGTGTGGCGCTGGGTGCCGGAGATCCTGCCGCTGCTGACCGACGAGGACCCGCTGGGCGTGGACTCGTTCGCGACGCACCACCTGCCGCTGGACGAGGCGCCCCACGCGTACGAGATCTTCCAGCGGAAGCAGGACGGCGCGGTCAAGGTGCTGCTGCGCCCGTGAGGCGCCACCGCCCGTCCGTGATCCGCTGGGTGGTGGCGCTCGCCGCGGCGCCGGCGGCGGGCGGGTGTGGTTCGGGCGCCGAGGACCCGGTGCGGGAGGCGGCGGACGGGTTCACCTCCGCCGTCTCCGCGGGCGACGCCGACCGGGCGTGCTCGCTGCCGACCGAGTGGGCGCGGGAGGACGCGGACTGCTCGTCCCTCGACGTCCCGGGCGGACCGGTCCGGGAGGTGGAGGTCTGGGGCGACGCGGCGCGCGGTCACCGACGAGAACGGCTGAACGCCGACCGGCCGGGGATCACCCCTGCCGGTCTGCCGTCTCGTCGTCCTCGTCCTCGTCCTCGTCCTCGTCGTCGCTGTCGTCGTCGAAGCTGTCCCGCCCGCGCTCGCGCAGCGGCAGGACGAACCACAGGGTGCCGAACAGCAGGACGGCGAAGACGCCGAGCACGACGGCCATCCACCCGCCGAGGATGACCTCGCCCAGCAGCAGCACCGTGCCGATCATGGCCAGCGCCAGGAAGACCAGCCCCGCGATCGCGAAGCGGTTCGCGACCTCGATCAGGTCCTCGCGCCTGCCCCGGCGGAACAGCAGCCGGTGCCACGCGGCCGGCGCGGTCATCAGCGCGACCGAGCAGGCGGCGAACATGATCGTGATGAGGTGCGTGATGCGGATGAAGTTGTCCGCTTCCTGGTAGCGATCGGTGAAGGCGATCGTCAGCAGGAAGCCGAACAGGATCTGCACACCCGCCTGCGCCACCCTGAGCTCCTGGAGCAGCTCGTTCAGGTTGCGGGTCAGTCTTCTGTGGTGGGATTCCTCGCCCTGGCTCACGGGCACCACGTACCCATCGCCCATGTCCGTTAACCACCTGTTCCGCTGGGTGTTTCCAGGTCGGGGGGCCTGGTGCGGGCGGGCCCCCCCCCGGGGGGCCCCCCCAGGTGCCGGCGCAACCCCCCCCCCCCAGCGGGGGGTCGCGCTGGGTGAGGGCGCCGGGGCCGAGGACCCGGGCGATCAGCGGGGTGTAC
>NZ_JBHWIE010000508.1:0-4091 GCF_042732085.1 Actinosynnema sp. NPDC059797 | reverse complement strand
ACCTGTGCCTGCTGGACGGGCTCCTCGACGGGCTCGCGATCACCGACCTGACCGCCCGCCTCGCACCGGCGCCCGACCAGTGCTGCGTCCGCCTCGACCCCGCCGAGGGCGTCGGGGGTTGAGCCGACGCGGTCGGCTCAGGACTCCTTCGCGGACGACCCGCCGGCGGGACCGGCCTTGACCGGGGGCTCCTCCCCTTCGCGCCGGGTGAGCACCAGGGGCTCGTCCTCGGTGATGGCGATCGTGTGCTCGGAGTGGGCCGTGCGCGAGCCGTCGGCCGACCGGATGGTCCAGCCGTCGTCGTCGTAGACGATCCGGTCGGTCGTGCGGGTGAACCAGGGTTCGAGCGCGAGGGTCAGCCCGGGTCGGAGCGTCAGGCCCCGGCCCGGCCGCCCCTTGTTGGACACGTGGAGGTCCTCGTGCATGGTGCGGCCGATGCCGTGGCCGCCGAACTCGGTGTTGACCGGGTAGCCGTAGTCGCGGGCCACCGCCCAGATCGCCGCCGAGATGTCGCCCAGGCGGTTGCCCGGGCGCGCCACCGCGATCGCCGCCTCCAGCGCCTCCTCGGTGGCGCGGATGATCCGCAGGTCCTCCTCGGCCCGGGTGCCGACGATGATCGTGCGCGCCGAGTCGGCCACCCAGCCGTCGATGCCGACCGCGAAGTCCGCGCTGAGCACGTCGCCGTCGCGCAGCGCGTAGTCGTGCGGCAGGCCGTGCAGGACGGCGTCGTTGACCGACAGGCAGATGACGTTGCGGAACGGCCCCTTGCCGAAGGACGGCGCGTAGTCCCAGTAGCACGACTCCGCCCCGCGCCGCTCGATCATGCCGCGCACGTGGTGCTCGAGGTCCAGCAGGTTGACGCCCACCTCGGCGAGCCGGCCGACCTCGGAGAGCACCTCGGCGACGAAACTCCCGGTCACGCGCATGCGCTCGATCTCCGCAGGCGTCTTCAGCTCAATCACGAATACCTCGCGTCACGGAGTGTTGGTATAGTTATACCGAAACCCTAGCACTTGTCGGTATAGTAATACCAACCCTATCCTGGGGGCATGGTCCGCCAACCGCTCACCCCGGAGCAGGTCGAAGCCGGCAGGCGCCTGGGCGCCCTGCTGCGTCGCGCGCGAGCCAAGCGCGACCTGGTGGAGGTCGCGCAGGCGGCCGGCATCTCGCCGGAGACCCTGCGCAAGATCGAGACCGGTCGGTTGCCCTCACCCGGCTTCGGCACGATCGTCTGCCTCGGCGAAGCGCTCGGCCTGCCGGTGCAGGAGTTGGCGGACACCTGGCGCGGCGGCGACCTGCCGCTGGAAGCCGTCTCCTGAGCAGGTCGCCGGGCGATCTCAGCCGACGGGTTCGCCGAACCAGCGGGAGAGGTGGTCGTCCAGGTCCCGCTGGTCGTCGCCGACCCAGGCGACGTGGCCGTCGGGGCGCAGCAGGGCGCACGGGACGTCCACCGCCGCCGCGGGGTCCGCGAGGTGGTCGACCCGGTCGGACCAACCGCCGGCGGTGAGGCGCCCGGTGCGGTCCAGCAGCAGGCCGCGGCCGCGGTGCAGCAGGTCGTAGAGGCGGCCGTGCGCCACCTCGACGTCGGGCAGGCGGCGGCCGAGCAGGTCGGGGCCTGCTCCGAAGTCGTAGCGAACGCCGATCGCGGTGATCTTCTCGATCAGGTGGCGGTTCACCTCGTCGAAATCCATCAGTTCGGCGAGCAGGCGGCGCACGGCCCGCGGACCCGCGCCCGGGGACGAGAGCTCCACCTGGGCGCGGGTGTTGTCCAGCACGTCCTCGGCCACCGGGCGGCGTTCGGCCTCGTAGGTGTCCAGCAGTGGCGTCGGCGCCCAGCCCCGGACCTCGGCGGCCAGTTTCCAGCCGAGGTTGAACGCGTCCTGGACGCCCAGGTTCAGCCCCTGCCCGCCGGCGGGCGGGTGGATGTGCGCCGCGTCGCCCGCCAGCAGCACCCGCCCCACCCGGTAGCGCTCGGCCAGCCGGGTGGCGTCCCCGAAGCGGGACAGCCAGCGCGGTGAGTGCACGCCGAAATCCGTTCCGGCGACGGCGCGCAGCCCGACCTCGAAGTCCTCGAGGGTGGGCGGTTCCGCGCGGTCGACGACCCCCTGGGCGGGGACCACGACGCTGTAGGACCTCTCGCCGGAGGGCCTGAGGCTGAAGGACCCGGCGGTCTTCCGGACCTCGGCCACCCTGGCGGCGACCTCCTCCCCCGGCACGCCCACCTCCATCTCCCCCATCAGCGTCTCGGTCCGCGAGGGCTCGCCGGGGAAGCCGACGCCGAGCAGCTTACGCACCGCGCTGCGCGCGCCGTCGCAGCCGACGAGGTAGCGCGAGCGCAGCCGCTCGCCGTCGGCCAGCTCGACGGTCACGCCCTCGTCGTCCTGCTCCAGTCCGGCCACCGCGCAGCCGTGCCGGACCTGCGCGCCCGAGCGGACCGCGTGTTCCTCGAGGAGCCGGACGACGACCGGCTGCGGGATGCCCAGCAGGTAGGCGTGCTCGGAATCCAGGCCCCGGGGCACGGGTTTGTCGATGGCGGCGAAGAAACCGGCGGCCGGGCGCCGCCGCCCGTGTTCGAGGATGCGGTCCAGCAGGCCGCGCATCGCCATCAGCTCGATGCTGCGGATGTGCAGGCCGACCACGCGAACCGCCGACACGGGCTCGGTGTCCTTCTCCAGGACGAGCACCCGCACGTCGTGCAGCCGCAGTTCGGCGGCCAGCACCGCGCCGGTCGGCCCGCACCCGGCGATGATCACGTCGAACGTCGACGGCCCGGCGGTGGGTTGCGAAAGATCCATGGGTGTTGCCTTTCGGGAGCGCCTTGTGGTCGAGGCGCTCCCGGCGACACCTACGTCAACCGCCCGGCCGTGACGGGAAGGATGAGCACCCACGTCGGTACAGCGTTCACGGGTCTCACCTCCTCGGGCGGTGTCACGGTCGGCCGCAAGCTACAAGCCCGGGCACCACCCGGTCCAACCCTTTTCCCGGCCACGTGATCACGGGCGTTCGTTCAGGGAAGAGCTGCAGGCGTCTGTCAGGGGTCCTCGTCCTCCACCACGGGGGTCAGCGGAACAGGGTGCTGCCGAGCGGGTGCCGCTCGTCGAAGCCGGGCAGCACGAGGAAGGTGCCGGTGGCGGTGGTCGTGGTGAACGGCAGCAGGGCGTCGCCGTTGTCCATGCGGGTCAGGGTGTTGGTGAACGTGCGGAGGTCGTTCTGGAAGCTGATGAACAGCAGGCCGGGTGAGGGGTCGGCGATGCTGTAGGAGCGGCGCAGCATGAGGCCGACGCCCACCGCCGCGGAGTGCGCCCGGCGCAGGTGGGAGTCGGCCGGGATGAGGTAGCGCCCGTCCGGTGTCTTGGCGCCCAGGTCCGGGTCGGCGGCGATGTCGCCGCCGGAGAGGGGCGTGCCGGTGTCCCGGCGGCGGCCGAAGACCGCCTCCTGGTCGGCGACGGGCAGCGCGGCGAACCGCGGCACGTCGAGTTCCATGCGGCGCAGCACGGCGATGGTGCCGCCGGCGACCGGGGCCGGACCGTCCAGCCACACGTCCCGCTGTTGTTGCGCCGTCGTGTGCGGGCCCACGATGCCGTCGACGAAGCCGAGCACGTTCCGCGGTGCGGCAAGGCTTTGGTTCACCGGAACGGTCGAACCGCGGTGCCCCGACTGCCGCCAGCGTTCCCGCACCCGGTCACCGGCGTGGTCCAGCAGCGCGGCGGCGGCGATCGACAGCACGACCGCGTCCCCGGCGCAGAGCTGCACCAGCAGGTCACCGCCGCGCGCTCGCGGGTCCACCCGTTCCCGGGAGAACGGCGGCAGGTCCGCCGCGCCGGGCAGGGAAGCGCCCGCCAGGCGCACCAGCCGGGGACCGAGCCCGATCGTCGCGGTGAGGTCGCCCGGCGACGAGCCCAGCAACCGCGCGTCGGTCCCCGCGGTGAGCGCGCGGACGGTTTCGCCGAGCCCGGCCAGCAGCGGGCCGATCGCCACGCCCTCGGCGACGTCGGCCACCACGACGAGCACGTTGGTCTGGGCTTCGGCCGGGAGGGTGACGCCCGCCTGGTGAGTGCCCGTCGGCGGCACCGGCGTGGTCGTCGGCGCGG
>NZ_JBHWIE010000507.1:0-4097 GCF_042732085.1 Actinosynnema sp. NPDC059797 | reverse complement strand
TCCGCCTACCACCGCGATCAACACTCCCTAACCCGGCGGCCGCTGCACATGTTTATAAGAGACAGGAGCAGCAGTACACGGGGGCGCTGCGCCAGCGCGGGGGCCCGGTGCGCGCGCTGGCGCTCCCCGCCCGACAGCGTGTGCCAGGACTGGGCGGCCCGCTCGGCGAGGCCGGTCGCCTCCAACGCCTCCCGCACCGCCTCGGCGTCCTCCGCGGTCTCCGCCGACCACGCGCGCCGGTGCGGGATGCGGCCCAGCCGGACCACGTCGAGCACGCTCAGCTCCACCTGCGTGTCGGCCTGCTGCTCCACCACGGCGACCCGGCGGGCGACGGCGCGGCGCGCCAGGTCCGGCAGCGGCGTGCCGTCGAGGGTGACCACCCCGCCCGCGGGCGCGAGGACGCCCGCCAGCACCCGCAGCAGGGTCGACTTGCCCGCGCCGTTTGGCCCGAGCAGCCCGAGCACGGTGCCGGGCGCGCACTCGACGGTCACGCCGTCGAGCACCAGGCGCCCGCCCGCGGCGCGGCTGACGCGGTCGGCGGCCAGCGTCACCTGGGCCTCCTGGTGCGGTAGAGGACGAGCACGAACGCGGGCACGCCGATCAGCGACGTGAGCACGCCGACCGGCACCTCCTGCGGGTCCAGGACGGTGCGGGCCAGGGTGTCGACCCACACCAGGAACACCGCGCCCGCCAGCGCGGAGGCGGGCAGCAGGCGCGCGTGCCCGGAACCAGCCAGCGCGCGGGCGGCGTGCGGCAGGACCAGGCCGACGAAGCCGATCGCGCCGGTCGAGCTGACCAGCACGGCGGTGAGCAGCGCGGTCGTGCACAGCAGCACCACCCTGGTGCGGGCGACCGGCACGCCCAGCGAGGCGGCGGCGTCCTCCCCGAAGGCGAAGGCGTCGAGCGCGCGGCCGTGGCCCAGGCACACCGCCAGCGTCGCCGCGAGCACCGCCGCGCACACGCCGACCTCGGTCCACGACGCGCTCGACAGCGACCCGAGCAGCCAGAACAGCACGCCCTTGGTGGTCTCCGCGTCGGCCGCGGTGAGCACCACGAACGAGGTCAGGGCGGAGAACAGCTGCATCGCCGCGACTCCGCACAGCACCACCCGGTCCACCTGGCCGCCCAGCAGGTGGCTCAGCGCCAGCACCAGCCCGAACGACACCACCGCGCCGACGAACGCGCCCGCGGACAGCGACAGCGCGCCGCCGCCGACGCCGAGCACCACCACGAGCACCGCGCCGGTCGACGCGCCGGAGGACACCCCGAGCACGAACGGGTCGGCCAGCGGGTTGCGCAGCAGCGACTGGAGCACCACGCCGCACACGGCGAGCCCGGCGCCGCACACCGCGGCCAGCAGCGTGCGCGGCAGCCGCAGGTGCCAGACGACGCCGTCGCGGATGGGCGTCAGCACCGGCTCGGCGCCGCGCAGGTGCGCCCACACGGTGCGCCACACGTCGCCGACGCCGATCGAGGCCGGCCCGATGGTGATCGCCACCGCGACCGACACCGCCAGCAGCCCGAGACCGGCGGCGTACCACGGCGCGGCCCGGACCCGTGTCGCCGCGGTCGTCACCCGAGCGGCCCGAACCGGCGCAGGGCCTCGGCGACGCGCTCCACGCCCTCCACGGTGCGCATCGTCGGGTTCAGCGCCTGCCCGCTGAGCGGCACGTACCGCTTCTCCCGCACCGCCCGCATCCGGGAGGTCACCGGGTTGGACTCCAGGAACGCGATCTTCGCCGCCGCGGTCTCCGCGGTCTGGGACTTGCGGGTGAGGTCGCCGATCACCAGCACGGCCGGGTCGCGCTCGACCACGGTCTCCCAGTTGACCTGCGGCCACTCCTCGCGGGTGTCGTCGAAGGCGTTGCGCGCGCCGAGCGCCCGCGTGATCACGCCGGGCGCGCCGCAGCACCCGGCCAGGTACGGGGACTCCGAGTTGGCGAACCAGTACAGGACGGTGGTGCCGGACGCGTCCAGGCCCCCGGTGGCGGCGTCGAGGCGGCGCCGCAGCCCGGACACGACCTCCTCGCCCCGGTCCCGCACGTCGAACAGCGCCGCCAGGTCCCGGATCTCCCGGTAGACGTCGTCCATGGTCAGCGGGGTGCTGCGGGCGCCGTCGCCGTCACCGCTGTTGTCCTTGGCGCCGCAGTCGGCGGGGGAGAGGTAGGTGGTCACGCCCAGCTGCTCGAACCGGTCGCGGGTGGCGACGCCGCCGGTGCCCAGGACGGACTCGAAGGAGGCCGCGACGAAGTCCGGCTCGGCCTCCAGCACCCGTTCCAGCGAGGGCTTGTCGTCCGCCAGGCGCGGCACCCGCGCGTTGGCCTCGGCGAGTTCCGGCAGCACGGGGTCGGTCCAGGTGGCGGTGCCGACCATCCGGTCCGCCAGGCCCAGGGCCAGCATGATCTCCGCGCTGCCCTGGTTCAGCGCCACGGCGCGCTCCGGCGGCCCGGCCACGCGCACGGTGCGGCCGCAGTTCTCCAGCGAGACCGAGGCGCCCGGGTCCGCCGGGGCGCCGGTGGACGGGCCGCCGCAGGCGGACAGGGCGAGCGCGGCCGCGAGGGCGAGGAGGGGGAGGCGAGCGGGTGGCACGAGGCGCACATCCTCAAGCGTCGAGGGCCCGAACGCGGAGCCCGTCCGTACGGTGGCCCCGCCCGGTCACGCCCCGGCGGGGTGCCAGTGGGTACTCGGACTCGGAGCCGGCCCTCGTGGGCGCTCCTCACCGCTGCGCGTCAGTTCCGGTTTCGCACCGGATTCCCCCGCCCGGACCCGCGCGGACGCGGGCTCGGCTGGCCGGGGAAAGCTAACACAGCGCGTGACCGGCCCCGGAAGGGCGAGGCGTCGCGCCGGTCGACGCACCCCCAACGTCGAACAGGTGTTCGATTCCGGAAAATTCCCCCCCGCGGGCAACCCGGGCGGGCGGAGCGCCGTCCTCATGGTGCCGGACCAGTCCGGACGGTATCCGCGTGTCCCGCCGGGCGGGATGCCGCGGGCCGTCCCGGGTTATTTCCGGCGCTTTGTCGAGCGGCCCGTGGGAATGCCCGGGCAAAGCCTTTGAACGTATCCGCGCCGACCTGTTCGACGGTCTGCGGCGGCATTTCTCCGCGCCACCTCGAAGATCGTGCCCCGGAGGGCTCGACCTGGGGCCCTGCTCGGCAACGGGCCAGGTGAACAGCTCCTGAACGGCGTCCCGGCGACGAGCCGCGCCATCCGTCGCGGCTCGGTCACGAGGTGGTCGGCGTCTATCGTTCGGGAGGCCCGATCCGTTACCGGAACATTTCTGCTTGACGACGTGGGGAATTTCTGCGAAGGTTTCCCCGCCCGGTTCGGAGACCGGGCGCTCATCAGTGGGGGAAAGGGTACTCGTTGAAGAAGGTATTCACCCGTTCGGTCGTCGTGGCGGCCATCGGTTTCGCGGCGGTCACCGGTCTGCTCTCCTCGTCGGCCACGGCCGGCGCGCCGCAGCCGGAGACGGACGTCAAGGGCAACACCGTGCGTGAGGTCCTGGCGAAGGTCGGCAAGACCAAGTCGGGCGCGGCCCAGCAGCGCTCGGCCGACGTCTCGGCCAACGCCGAGGAGATCATCATCGAGCTGGAGAACGTCAACAGCAAGAAGTGCTTCGACGTGGTCAACGGCTCCGGTGCGAACGGCGCGGACATCCAGCAGTACACCTGCGTGGGCGTCAACCAGCAGCGGCTGCGGGTGCTGACCCCGGACGCCGAGTGGTCGCAGCTCCAGTTCGTCCACTCCGGCAAGTGCCTGGACGTGCGCGGCGGCAGCCTGGCCAACGGCACGCAGCTCCAGCAGTGGGACTGCACCAGCAACCCGTCGGACCTCCCGTCCCAGCGGTTCCTGCTGGTCAACCAGAGCGACAACTCGGTGGCGATCGCGCCGGAGCGCAGCTGGTACGCCAACGTGCTGCGCCCGAAGTGCGTCGACGTGCGGGACGGTTCGCTGGCCAACGGCGCGAAGATCCAGCAGTGGGCGTGCGCCACGACCCGTGACGACAACTCCGACGTGGTCGGCGCCCAGCGCTTCATCGCTTGGTTCTTTTTTATTATGATCTGCTCGGTCGAGCGACTTTTTTGGGAGTGTATATT
>NZ_JBHWIE010000506.1:0-4106 GCF_042732085.1 Actinosynnema sp. NPDC059797 | reverse complement strand
AATTCCGAACCAGCAGACCCCCGCGAGGTTCTGGAAACCTTCCTCCTCGATCTCGGGGTGCCGCCCGCGGACATCCCGGCGACGGCGGACCGTCGAGCCGCGCTCCTGCGGACGCGGCTCGACCGGACGCGTGCCTTGCTGCTCCTGGACAACGCATCCGACACACAGCAGGTGCGCCCCGTCCTCCCGGGAGCGCCGGGGTGCCTGGTGATCGTCACGAGCCGTCGGCGGCTGTCCGGTCTCGCGGTGCGGGAAGGCGCCCGGTGCCTCACCGTGCCCTCGTTCACCTCCGATGAGGCGGTGGACCTGCTGCGCGAGACGATCGGTCCCGAACGAGTGAACAGCGAACTCACCGCAGCGCACGACATCGCCGGATTGTGCGCGCACCTGCCGTTGGCGATCCGGGTCGCCGCGGAGCGGATCAGCGCTCACCCGCACGTGACGCTGGGCGAGCTGGCGAGAGAGCTGTCCGCGATCGACAAGCGCCTGGACGTCCTGTCACAGGAGGACGAGGCGGTGCGCGCGGTGTTCTCCTGGTCCTATCGCGCGCTGGGCAATGATGCGGCCAGGCTGTTCCGGCTGCTCGGTCTGCACCCCGGTGACCGGTTCGGCGCCGACGCGGTCGCGGCGTTGTGCGGGATGGGACCCCACAGCGTGGTGCCGCTGCTCAGGCAACTGGCCTCCGTGCATCTGATCGACGAAGTCGGCCAGGACCGCTTTCGCCAGCACGACCTGCTCAAGGCCTACAGCGTCGAGCTGGTCCGCGCCGAGGAGGCCGAGGACCACCGTGCCGCGGCCGTGACCAGGCTGGTCGACTGGTATTTGCACACCGCCTACCGGGCCAACCACGCCTTGGCCCCCCAGCGCCGCGATCCCGAGCTGGAACCCCCGACCGACGGGGTGCCGTCGTCACCGGGTGGCTTTACCTACGAGCAGGCACTCGCGTGGTGCGAGGCGGAGCTGCCCAACCTCGTCGCGGTGACCCGGCTGGCGCACCAGAGCGGCCTGTACCGACAGGCGTGGCAGCTGCCGGTCGGGTTGTGGAACTACTTGTTCCTGTGCAAGCCGTGGACCGCGTGGATCACCTCTCACACCACCGGGCTGGCCGCCGCCGAGGCAGACGGGGACGTGTTCGGCCAGGCGTGGGTGCTCAACAACCTGGCCCACGCCCACCGCGAGCGCCAGGAGTACGACCTGGCCGGTCGTGAGCTGGAGCGGGCGTTGGCCCTGCGTCGCGAGATCGGAGACGAGACGGGTCAGGCGTGGACGTTGACCGGCACCGGCTACCTGGCGGCCGAGCGGGGGCGGCGGGATGAGGCGGTGCGGCTGTTCGGTGAGGCGGTGACATTGTTCCGCGGTGTCGAGGACCGTCACGGCGAGGCCATCGCCTCGGCGAGTCTCGGTGAGGCGATGCGGCGTTCCGGCCGTGACGAGGAAGCGCTGCACCACCTGGGCAGGTCTCTGGAGATCATGCGCGACACGGCCGACCGCTACGGCGAGGGCTTCGCCTTGACCAAGCTCGGCACCACGCTGCACGATCTGGGCCGCTACCAGGAAGCCCTCGACCAGTTCGACCTCGCGCTGGAAACCCGCCGGCAGGTGGGTGACCGTTGGGGCGAGGCCGAGACCCTGGTCAGTCGCGGTCACGCGCTGGCCGCGCTCGGCCACCGACAGGACGCCCGGGTCTCATGGCACAGGGCGCTGGCCATCCTCGACGAGCTCGACGACCCGCGCGCGAACGATGTACGCGATCACTTGGATGCAGTGGGATACGACGTGCCGGATCCCCGCGGTCACGAGCTCAACGCCTCGTCGGCGTCCGCCGACCAGGTGTAGCCCGGCGGGCGGTAGTCGGCGAAGCGGTCCAGCAACCGGTCCAGGTCGTCGTCCACCAGCAGCATCTCCCGGTACGCGGGCCTGACGAACCCCTCGGCCACCATGTGGTCCACCATCGCCACCAACGGGTCGAAGAACCCCTCCACGTTGAGCACCCCGACCGGCTTGGCGTGCACCTTCAACTGCGCCCACGTCCACGCCTCGAACAACTCGTCCAACGTGCCCGCCCCACCCGGCAACGCCACCACCGCGTCCGACAACGCGGTCATCACCGCCTTGCGCTCGTGCAGACCGGGCACGACGCGCAACTCGGTCAGCCCCTGGTGCGCCACCTCCCACCCCACCAGCGACTCCGGGATCACCCCGATCACCCGACCACCGGCCGCCAACGCCCCGTCGGCCACCGCGCCCATCGTCCCCACCCGAGCCCCGCCGTACACCACCTCGATCCCCCGCCCCGCCAACGTCGCACCCACCCGCCGAGCCGCCGACAGGTACTTCTCCGAAGCGCCGGAGGAACCGCAGTAGACACACACCCGCATGGCCTCGAACCTAGGCGCACACCGCTCGAACGAGTGATGGCGACACTCCCGACGAACCTGATTGGGTGAAGCACGTGCGCATCGTCCTGGACACCGACCCCGGCATCGACGACGCACTGGCGATCCTCTACCTCGCCGCCCAACCCCAAGCCGAGATCGTCGCCGTGGGCAGCGTCCACGGCAACGTCCCTGCACCCCAAGCCGCCGACAACGCCCTGAGAGTCCTCGAACTCGCCGGCCTGGACACCGTGCCCGTGGCAGTCGGTGCCCGTCGCCCCCTGGCCCAACCGCTGCACACCGCCGAATTCGTCCACGGCCACGACGGCCTCGGCGGCCATGCAGGCCCCGCCCCCAGAGGCCGACCGATCCCGGAATCCGCAGCCGAACAACTCGTCCGCCTCGCCCGACAACACCCCGGCGAACTCACCCTGCTCGCCCTCGGCCCGCTGACCAACATCGCTCTGGCCCTGCTGCTCGAACCCGAACTTCCCCAGTTGCTGCGCTCCGTCGTCGTCATGGGCGGTTCTCTCACCGCTCCCGGCAACATCACCCCCTCAGCCGACGCCAACGCCTGGCACGACCCCGAGGCCACCGACCTCGTCCTGGGCGCCGGGTTCCCCCTGACCCTCATCGGCCTCGACGTCACCGAAACCGCCCGCGCCGACCAGACATGGCTGAACCGACTGGCCGCAATCGACACCCCTCGCGCCCACTTCGCCACCAACATCATCGGCCACTACGCCGACTTCTACGCCACCATGTTCGGCCGCCGCGAAGTCACCCTGCACGACCCCCTCGCCGCCGCCATCACCCTCGACCCCGACCTGGCCACCTACCGCCGCCTCGCCGTCGGCGTCGAACTCACCGGCACCCACACCCGCGGCCGACTCATCGCCGACCTGCGCCCCATCCTCACCACCACCCACATCGAAAGCCCCCTGGCAGACCGCCACCCCGTCGACGTCGCCCTCACCGCCGACGCCGACACCTTCCTCACCAGGCTGCTCGAAGCACTCAGCTAACCAACCACGGCTCCTGCCTTCACGTGGCCCGCCATCACCGCTACACGTGCTCCTCGACCAGCACGCCACGAATCGTTCGCAAACACAGTGCCGTCATGACCAGGACAGACGATCAAAGACGTCCTGTTGGAACCAGGTACTGCAGAGCAGTCCTGCTGCTCCGCTGCGCTCCGCATCGCCAAGGGCCGTTGACGAAACCGCTTACCTCGCCGGCACCGGAGCCTGAGCCCGTATTCTTTCCTATTCGAATACCCGAAAAACCTACCGAAGTGGCAGAACCAGCAGGACGCTGGTGATCACCCTATTCATCGGGAGCGATCACCATGACCACTACTTTCCTGCAGAACACCGGCGTGCGCCGCGCCCTGATCACGACTGTGACCGTGCTCGCAGGTTTCCTCGACCCGCTTCCGCTCCAAGCTGTCGACCAGCCCCCGCCAGTACCCAGGGGTTGCGGCTTCCAGCGCGTCAGCGCCAGCCAGCACGGCGGGGCGTCCGCGCTATACGTGCACTGCACCGCCGCATTCATCCTGATCCGGGTCGACACCACCGCAGGCAGCCACCACCGGTGCGTCGAGCCCTGGGGCACGATGCGGTTCTACCCACGCGAACACGTCACCAACGCCTACTACGTACAAACTCCGCCCAGGCTGCTGACCGCCTCGGACGGCAGCCGGATCTGCGCCCTGTCCCAACCTCCGGTCTG
>NZ_JBHWIE010000505.1:0-4115 GCF_042732085.1 Actinosynnema sp. NPDC059797 | reverse complement strand
TGATCTTCAAGAACCCCGGCACCTACTACGGCGCCGGCGGCAACAACCCCCAGTCCGTCTTCGAGCTGGGCGGCGAGCACTACTTCACCTACCACGCGCAGACGGTGAACCGCCGCATCACCGGCGGCGCGACGCAGGGGTTCCGCAGCCCGCACATCGCCAAGCTGGAGTTCAACCCGGACGGCACCATCAAGGAGGTCCTCGGCACCTTCGACGGCGTCGAGCAGCTCCGCCGGCTCGACCCCTACCGGGTGATCGAGGCGGAGACCATCGCCTGGCAGCAGGGCCTGGCCACCAAGCGGCTCACCGCGCCGAACGACGTGCCGGACCTGGCCCTGCACGACGTCGACGCCGGTGACTGGACGTCGCTCTCCTCGGCGGACTTCGGCTCCGGCGCCACCGGTGTGTCGGCCCGCGTCAAACCGCTCGTGGCGGGTGCGAGCGTCGAGGTCCGCCTGGACGACCGCACCGGGCCGGTGGTCGCGACCATCCCGGTCGACGCGCCGATCGGCGAGTGGGCCGAGGTCGGGACCGACCTCGACGGCGTCTCGGGCGTGCACGACGTGTACTTCACCTTCGTCGGGCCGGAGGGCCGCGACCTGGTCGAGGTCGACAGCTGGCGGTTCACCGAGCCGTCGCTGCGGGTCGAGGGCGCCGCGGACACCCGGTGCACCGGCCCGCACGTGAAGCTGACCGTCCAGGTGACCAACCGGGAGTCGGTGCCCGTGGACGTCGAGGTCGAGACGCCTTACGGCGCCAAGTCGTTCGGCAAGGTCCAGCCGGGCAAGACCCGTTCCCACCCGTTCACGACGCGGAAGTCGGCCGTGGACGCCGGAGCGGTGGAGGTGACGGCGAGGGCGAAGGTCGACGGGCACGAGGTGTCCGCCGGGTTCCAGGTCCCGTACGAGGCGCGCGGCTGCCGCTGACCGGCGGCACGGGGCGGTCCGGGGTTCCCGGGCCGCCCCGTGCCGTGCGCACCGGTCGTCCAGGTCGGCGGCAACCGTCCGCAGCGGTATTGACACCAATAGTGTTACCGCTAACACTAGAGCGTAACGCTCCGGTCACTCAGCCGGCACCGCTGTGCGATCCACGATCGCTTGCCAGCCGAGAAGCACCATGCCCGAGAAGCGTTCCGCCCTGCCGTCCACACGCCTACCCGCGTTGGCCGGCAGGAGCACATGATTGTTAGCGATAACAAGTCTGCTCGCCGGGACGCGGTCGGCCCCCGGCGGGGAGTTCACCACCGCTTGCGGACAGGCGCGACCGCAGCCACCGCAGCCGATCCCGGGAGCCTCATGTCGTCCTCACCGTTGAGCCGTCGCAGGCTGTTGCAGGCCGCAGGAGTCGCGGCCGTCGCGACCACCGCACCCGCCCTGTTCCACGGCGCCGCCGAGGCGGCGGTGATCCCACCGGTGCGCGCCGACCTCGGCGTGTCGGCCCACGCGTTCAACCTCGACCAGGTCCGCCTCACCACGGGCCGGTGGCTGGACAACCAGAACCGCACGCTGTCCTACCTCCGGTTCGTCGACGTCGACCGGCTGCTCTACAACTTCCGCGCCAACCACCGGCTGTCCACGAACGGCGCGGCGCCGCTGGGCGGCTGGGAGGCGCCGAACTTCCCGTTCCGGACCCACAGCCAGGGCCACTTCCTCACCGCGTGGGCGCAGGCGTGGGCGGTGCTGGGCGACACCACGTGCCGGGACCGGGCCAACCACATGGTCGCGGAGCTGGCCAAGTGCCAGGCCAACAACGCCGCCGCCGGGTTCAACACCGGGTACCTGGCCGGCTTCCCGGAGTCCGACTTCGACGCGCTGGAGGCCGGTTCCCCGAAGGCGGTGTCGTACTACTCGCTGCACAAGACCCTGGCCGGCCTGCTGGACGCGTGGCGCCTGATCGGCAACACCCAGGCCCGCGACGTGCTGCTGCGGCTCGCCGGGTGGGTGGACTGGCGCACCGCCCGGCTGTCCTACAGCCAGATGCAACGCGTGCTGGGCACCGAGTTCGGCGGCATGAACGCCGTGCTGGCCGACCTGTACCAGCAGACCGGCGACGCCCGCTGGCTCACCGCGGCGCAGCGGTTCGACCACGCCGCCGTGTTCGACCCCCTGGCCGCCAACCAGGACCGGCTCAACGGGCTGCACGCCAACACGCAGGTCCCGAAGTGGATCGGCGCGGCGCGCGAGTACAAGGCCACGGGCACCACGCGCTACCGCGACATCGCCACCAACGCCTGGAACATCACCGTGGCCGCGCACACCTACGCCATCGGCGGCAACAGCCAGGCCGAGCACTTCCGCGCGCCCAACGCCATCGCGGCCTACCTCAACACCGACACCGCCGAGGCGTGCAACACCTACAACATGCTCAAGCTCACCCGCGAGCTGTGGCAGCTCGACCCGAACAACGCGGCCTACTTCGACTACTACGAGCGCGCCCTGCTCAACCACCTCATCGGCCAGCAGAACACCGCCGACCCGCACGGCCACATCTGCTACTTCACCGGCCTCAACCCCGGCCACCGGCGCGGCAACACCGGACCGGCCTGGGGCGGCGGCAACTGGAGCACCGACTACACCACGTTCTGGTGCTGCCAGGGCACCGGCATCGAGACCAACACCAAGCTCTCCGACTCGATCTACTTCCACAACGGCACCACGCTCACGGTGAACCTCTACGCGCCGTCGGTGCTGAACTGGTCGCAGCGCGGCATCACCGTCACCCAGAGCACGAACATCCCGGTCACCGACACCACCACCCTCACCGTCACCGGCAACGTGAGCGGGTCGTGGACGATGCGGCTGCGCATCCCTTCCTGGACCAGCGGCGCCACGATCAGCGTCAACGGCGTGGCCCAGGGCGTCGCCACGACGCCGGGCAGCTACGCGTCGCTGACCAGGTCCTGGGCCTCCGGCGACACCGTCACCCTGCGCCTGCCCATGCGCGTGACGACCGTGGCCGCCAACGACAACCCCTCCGTCGTGGCCGTCACCTACGGCCCCGCCGTGCTGGCGGGCAACTACGGCAACAGCGCGCTGTCCGGGCTGCCGACGCTCGACGTCGCCTCGGTCACCCGCACGAGCACCTCCGCGCTCGCGTTCACCGCGCGGGCCAACGGCTCGACGGTCAACCTGGGGCCGTTCTACGACGCCCACGGCCACAACTACGCGGTCTACTGGAACACCGGCGGTGGCGGCGGCGGTTCCGACGCCGGGTACCGGCTGTTCAACGCCGCCAGCGGCCTCGTGCTGGGCGTGCAGGACATGTCCACCGCCGACGGCGCGAACGCGCTCCAGTGGGGCGACACCGGCACCCGCGACCACCTCTGGCAGCTCGTCCCGGACGGCTCGAACGTCCGGCTGCGCAACCTCAACAGCGGCAAGGTCCTCGGCGTGCAGGACATGTCCACCGCCGACAACGCCCGCGTCCTGCAGTGGTCCGACACCGGCACCGCCGACCACCGCTGGACCGTCCTGGACAACGGCGACGGCACCCACCGGATCCGCAACGCCAACAGCGGCAAGCTGCTCGGCATCCTCAGCGGCTCCACCGCCCAGGGCGCGCAGGCCGTCCAGGACCCGGACAACGGCTCCGCCGACAACCGCTGGCGCTTCGTGCCCACCGGCGCCCGGCGCGTCCAGAACCTCAACAGCGGCCTGGTGCTGGGCGTGCAGGACATGTCCACCGCCGACGGCGGCCTGGTCGTCCAGTGGGACGACAACGGCACGGCCGACCACCTGTGGACCGCGGTGCTCGACCCCGACGGGTACTTCCGGCTGCGCAACTCGAACAGCGGCAAGGTGCTCGGCGTGGAGAACGCCGCGAACAGCAACGGGGCCCGCGTGCTCCAGTGGGCCGACAACGGCACCAACGACCACAAGTGGCGGCTCCGCTACGGCACGGGCGGCTGCTTCCGCATCCAGTGCGCCAACGGCGGCCGGGTGCTGGGCGTCAACGGGGCGTCCACGGCCCGGGGCGCTCAGGTCGTCCTGTGGGACGACAACGGCACCGACGACCACCTGTGGCGCTTCATCTGACGCCCGATCCCCGGATCAGGCGCGGAGCCCCGGTGCGGACTCGTCCGCACCGGGGCACCGGTTCCTACCGGGTCCACCGCG
>NZ_JBHWIE010000504.1:0-4121 GCF_042732085.1 Actinosynnema sp. NPDC059797 | reverse complement strand
CCCCAGCAGAAGTGGAACGACCGGTCCGACCGGAGTCCGGCGACGAGCTGCCACGGCAGCGTGGTCGTCACGGAGGGCACCTCGTGCTCGGCGCACGCGCCCACCACGGCGGGCAGCGCCTCCGTGCCGCCCAGCGCCACCACGAGGCGCGCCCCCGCCCCGACCAGCGACCGCACGGCGGCCCGCGCGCCCTCCGCCGTGGAGCCGCTGTCGCGCGTCAGCACCTCGAACGGCCACGGGAACGCCCGCGCGGCGAACTCCAGGGGCGGGCCCAGCCGCGCGAGCCTCCCGGTCGCCGGCACGACGACCCCGACCACCGGCGCCGCCACCGGCTAGATCGACCCGCTGAACGACAGCGCGCCCACGGCGGCCCGCGCCACCTCGGCCAGCACCGGGTGGTCGACCTTGTTGCGCGCGTTGCGGGGCAGCCGGTCCAGCACCCGCACCACCCTGGGCTGCTTGTACTGGGCCAGCTCCCGCCGGGCGTGCTCCCGCACCAGGCCGACCAGCCCGCGGTCGTCGCCGGAGGCCGTCACGAACGCCACCAGCGCGGTGACGCCGCACGCGTCGGGCACGCCGACCACGGCCACGTCCGCGACCGCCGGGTGCCCGCGCAGCACGGTCTCGACCTCGGTGGTGGCCACGTTGATGCCGTCCACCATGACCAGGTCGCGGCCCCGCCCGTGGACGACCACGTGCCCGTCGACGTCGAGGGCGGCGCGGTCGCCGGTGTGCGTCCAGCCGTCCCGCACGCCCTCGGCCTGGGCCTCCGGGTCCTTCACGTAGAGGCAGCCCGCCCCGCCCCGGACGGCGAGCCTGCCCACCCGGCCCACCGGCGCCTCGCGGCCCTCGTCGTCCAGCACGCGCACCTGGAAACCCGGCATGGCCCGGCCCAGGGTGTCGCGGCGGGGCGCCCGGCCCCACGGCGTGCCGATCACCGGCGCCATCAGCTCGGTCGTGCCCAGGTGGTCCACCAGCGGCGCGCCGGTCGCCTCCAGCCACCCGTCCCGGGTGCCCTGGTCCAGCTTCTCCCCTCCGCTCAACGCGATCCGCAGTCCGGGCGGCACCGGCGCGCCGGTCCGCAGGCCCCGCCGGTACAGGCCGGGTGTGCTGGCGAACACCGTCGCCCGGTGGCGGTGCGCCGCCTCGAAGAAGGCGTCGAAGTCGTCGTCCTCCACGAACAGCGCCGCCGCGCCCCTGGTCAGCGGGGCCAGCGCGAGCGCGCCCAGCAGGTAGCCGAAGGCGATGGAGCCGTTGCTCGCCACCAGGTCGCCGGGCGCGAGGTCGAGCATCCGGTGGTGGTTGCGCGCGGCGAAGAGCAGGTCCCGGTGCAGGTGCATGGCGCACTTGGGCGCGCCGGTGGACCCGGAGGTGAAGTCGACCACGGCGACGTCGTCGGCGCTGGTGCGCACCGGCTCGAACGCCACCGGGCTCGCCTCGACCTCGCGGCCGAACTCCGTCGGCTCCGCGCCGAACACCAGCACGTCCACCCGGCGCGCCAGCTCCGCCAGGTCGGCGACGTGCCGCGCGTCGGCCACGGCGAGGTCCACCTCGGTCCGCTCGGCGATCGGCGCGACCTCCCGCGCCCGCACGCCCCACGGCACCGGCACGACCACCCCGCCGGCCCGCAGCACGCCGAAGTAGCAGGCCGCGTACCAGGGCGTGTTGGGCCCGTAGAGCAGCACCCGGTTGCCCGACCGCAGCCCCCAGCGGCGCACGAGCGCGCCCGCGACCTGGTTGGCGCGGGCCAGCAGGTCGCCCGCGCTCCACGTGCCCGCGTCGGTGACCAGGCAGCGCCGCTCCCGGCCGGTCCGGGCCGCCTCGTCGAGCACGCCGGCGGCGTTGAGCGGGCCCCGGTGGTCGGGTTCGGGCAGGAGGTCGGGCGCGGGCGCCACGTCCAGCAGCCAGCGGCGGGTCGTCGCGTCCTCGTGGGCGGTCGGCGCTAGCTCCACGTGCCGATCACCTCCTTGACGGTGGTGAGGGCGGCGCAGTGCTCGGCGGCGTAGGTCAGGGCCATCAGGTGGTGGTCGGCGGAGAAGTCGCCGAGCGCGTCGGCGACGAGGAAGGTCTGGACGTCGTGGCTGAACGCCTCGACCGCGGTGATCAGCACGCCCGCGTGGGCGTAGACGCCGCACAGCAGCAGCTGGTCCCGCCCCGCCGCGCGCAGCCGGGCGAGCAGGTCGGAGCGGAAGAACGCGCTGTAGCGCCACTTCGTGAAGCGCCAGTCGGCCGGGGCGGGGTCCAGCTCGTCCACGATCCCCCGGTCCTCCGGCAGCGCCGTCATCCCTTCGCCCCAGAAGTCGCGGAACAGGCCGCGGTCCTCGGCTTTCATGTCGCCGGGCTGGGCGGTGTAGGCCACCGGCACGCCCGCGGCGGCGCAGTGCTCGCGCAGGAGGGCGGCGTTGTGCACCACCTGGCCGCGCAGCGGCTCCGGCACGGGCCGCAGGAAGTAGCGCTGCATGTCGTGGACGAGCAGGACCGCCCGGCTCGGGTCCGGTGTCCACGCGGCCGGTCCGGGTGGCAGGTCGCCGACCGAGGGCAATGGGTACGGTTCGATCACGGGGATGCCTGACACGGTCGCTCTTTCCTCGATTGCGCCTGGGGCTTCACATCAACCCACATCCGTTCCCGGATCACCGCACGTCGGTAGCGTGAACGCACCGAGTCCACCCGGATGAGCGACGGTCCGCCCGGCGGACGTGTTCGAGCGCCTTCGAGCGGCATGGGCGCGTCTGGCAGGCTGCACCGCGAGCGTCGCGCGGCGCGGCGCGCTGGGAGGACGGGGCGACGTGGGTGCAGGGAACCGCCGCTGGGCTGACCGCGGCGACGCCATCGGGCACGGGATGAGCTGGTTGGCGCGCTGGAGCACCCGCCTGGCGCTCGTCGCGGTCGGGTTCGTGATCGTGTCGTGGGTGATCGGCAAGCTCTGGGTGATCGTCATGCCGGTGCTGCTCGGCCTGCTGATCACCACGGTGCTGTGGCCGCCCGCCCGGTGGCTGCGCTCGCGGGGGCTGCCCCCCGCGCTGGCCGCGACGGTGGTGCTGCTCGGCGGCCTGGCCGTGCTGGGCGGCGTGGTGGCGCTGATCACCACGTCCATCGCCTCGGGCGTGCCCGAGATCGCGGACAGCGCGACCCGGGCGCTCCAGCAGGCGCTGGACTGGGTGGAGGGACCGCCGCTCAACCTCGGCGAGGGCCAGCTGAACGACCTGATCCAGCAGGGCACCGACCAGCTCCAGTCCAGCGTCGGCTCGATCGCCAACGGCCTGCTCACCGGGGCGGGCCGGGTCACCTCCGGCGTGGTGACCGGCGTGGTGGCGCTGCTGCTGGCGTTCTTCTTCGTCAAGGACGGGCCGCTGTTCGCGCCGTGGCTGCGCGGCGTGGTCGGCGAGCGCGCGGGCGCGCACCTGACGGTCGTGCTGGGGCGGGTGTGGGAGACCCTGGGCGGCTTCATCCGCACCCAGGCCATCGTGAGCCTGGTCGACGCGGTGCTGATCGGACTCGGCCTGGTCGTGCTGGGCGTGCCGCTGGCCGCGCCGCTGGCGGCGCTGACGTTCCTCGGCGGGTTCGTGCCCATCGTCGGCGCGTTCGTCGCGGGCGCCCTGGCCGTGCTGGTCGCCCTGGTCAGCAACGGCCTGACCACCGCGATCATCATGCTGGCGATCGTCGTGGCGGTGCAGCAGATCGAGGGCAACGTGCTCCAGCCGATCCTCCAGTCCCGCAGCCTGCGCCTGCACGCCGCGGTGGTGCTGCTGGCGGTCACCGCGGGCAGCAGCCTGTACGGGATCGCGGGGGCGTTCCTGGCGGTGCCGGTGGTC
Source organism: Actinosynnema sp. NPDC059797 (assembly GCF_042732085.1). NCBI lineage: Bacteria > Bacillati > Actinomycetota > Actinomycetes > Pseudonocardiales > Pseudonocardiaceae > Actinosynnema > Actinosynnema sp. NPDC059797. The sequence continues at coordinate 306 of NZ_JBHWIE010000504.1, read as the reverse complement.
GCCACGGCGGCGGTCGTGCTGCGCTACGTGAGCGAGGTCATCGACCGGCACAGCGGCGCGGAGGAGGCGCCGGAGACGCCGCCGTCCACCGAGCCCGAGGAGGCGTCGGCGACGACGGCGAAGGGCTCCGGCGAGGAGGCCGCGCGGGACTGACCCGACCCACACCTGCCGACTTCACGGCCGCCGGCGAATCCGGCGCGGCTCCCCGCGGGGGGCGGGCCGGGGGCCCGCCCCCCCGGGCGGGCGGGGGCGCGCCCCCGAGTTGGGCACACCCCCCCGGCAGGCCCACGTCAGGCGCGTCGGGTC
>NZ_JBHWIE010000503.1:0-4132 GCF_042732085.1 Actinosynnema sp. NPDC059797 | reverse complement strand
AGTTCGACGCACCCTTCTTCGGGATCTCCCCGCGCGAGGCCCTGGCCATGGACCCGCAGCAGCGCCGCAGGATGTACCAGGCGGGGTTCCAGCGCGACGCCGCCCGCGCCGAGTACAGCGGCGCCGACGAGGACTTCCTCCGGTCGCTGGAGCTGGAGCTGCGCATCGAGCGGGCCGGCGAGCAGGCGCTGGCGCGGGTCGAGGAGCTGACCCTGCGCACCAGCCAGATGAACGCCACCGGCGTGCACTACTCCGACGCCGACCTGCGCGCCCTGATCGCCGACCCCCGGCACGAGGTGCTCGTCGCGACCCTGAAGGACCGCTTCGGCCCGCACGGCGCGATCGGCGTGATGCTCATCGAGAAGCACCAGGCCGTGTGGAACCTCAAGCTGCTGGCGACCTCGTGCCGCGTGGTCGCGTTCGGCACCGGCGCGGTGATCCTGCGCTGGCTGACCGACCAGGCCGCCCGCGCGGGCGCGCACCTGGTGGCGGACTTCCGGCGCACCGACCGCAACCGGATGATGGAGGTCGCCTACCGCTTCGCCGGGTTCACCGACACCGGCTGCCGGTGCGTGGCCGAGCTGCCGCCCGCGGCGGGCCCTGAGGGCGTGGAGCGGCTGCACCTGGTGCCCACGCGGCAGCCGGAGTCGACGACCATGGCGGTGTTCGCGCCCGAGCTGGGCGGGCGCACCCTCTACGAGTGGTTCGAGGGCTCGGTGCGCCGCTTCCCGGACCGGCCCGCGCTGGAGGTCCGCGGCGAGGCCGTGACCTACGGGCGGCTGCACCGGGAGGTCGTGTCGCTGGCCGACCGGCTGCTGCGCGAGCACGGCGCGCCCCCGAAGCGGCTCGCGCTGCTGGCGGCCCGCAGCCGGGTCGCGTTCACCGGCTACCTGGCCGCCCTGCGGCTCGGCGCGACCGTCACCCCGCTCAACCCGGCCTACCCGGCCGACCGCAACCGCATGGTGTGCGAGCTGGCCGGCGTGGACCTGGTCGTGGTCGACGAGTCCGGCGCGGCCCAGTGCGACGCCGAGCTGGAGGCGCTCGTGCCCACGGTGGTGCGGCTGACCGAAGCCGACATCGCCGACACCGGCGCGGACGAGGCGGACCTCCCGCCCTGCGCGGTGTCGCCGGACGACGTGGCCTACGTGCTGTTCACCTCCGGCTCGACGGGGCGGCCGAAGGGCGTGCCGATCCGGCACCGCAACCTCTCGCCGTACATCGCGCACAACATCGAGCGCTACCGGGTCGAGCCGGGCTGCCGGATGTCGCACACGTTCGACCTGACCTTCGACCCGTCGGTGTTCGACCTGTTCGTCACCTGGGGCGGTGGCGCGACGCTGGTCGCGCCGCAGCGCAACGAGCTGCTCACCCCCGTCGACTACCTGGTCAACCACGGCATCACGCACTGGTTCTCGGTGCCCTCGGTCGTGTCGGTCAGCGCCGAGCTGGGCAACCTGCCCACCGGCCTGGTGAGCGGCCTGCGGTACAGCGTGTTCATCGGCGAGCAGCTGACCGCGCGGCAGGCCGCCGCGTGGCGGGCGGTCGCGCCGGACGCGGTGATCGAGAACGTCTACGGCCCCACCGAGCTGACCGTGGCGTGCACCGAGTACCGGCTGCCGGGCGACCCCGCCGAGTGGCCGGCGACGTCGAACGACACCGTGCCGATCGGCCCGGTGTACGACTTCCTGGACCGGGTCGTGCTCGACGAGGACGGCCGCCCGGCGCAGGAGGGCGAGCTGTGCGTGCGCGGCGCCCAGCGCTTCGACGGCTACCTCGACCCGGGCGACAACGCGGGCCGCTTCCTGTCCTTCGACGGCGAGCGCGCCGAGCCCTACGACGGCGACGGCCCGCTGACCCCGGAGCACTACTACCGCACCGGCGACCGCGTGCGGCTGGAGCGGGGGGAGTGGGTCCACCTGGGCCGGCTCGACAACCAGGTGAAGGTCCGCGGCTACCGCATCGAGCTGGGCGAGGTCGAGGCCGCGATGCGCAGGCACCCGGACGTCTCGCAGGCCGTCGTGATCGCCCACCGGAAGGGCGACGACACCGAGCTGGTCGGCTTCCACACCGGCAGCCCGGTCGAGCCGACGGCGTTCCTGCTGTGGCTGCGCAAGAAGATCCCGGTGCACATGGTGCCGCGGCGCTACGTCCACCTGGACGCGCTGCCGCTCAACGCCAACGGCAAGGCGGACCGGGGCAGGCTCCGCGAGCTGCTCACCGCGCCGGACCTCGTCTGACCCGAACCAGGAAGCAGAGGAACACCCCATGGCGGCCGTACCGTCCTTCGTCCGGCACCTCATCCCCGACCGCGGTCCGATCCGGGTCCTCGCCGCGAGCAACCTGGCGCGGACCATCGGCAACGGCGTGCTCATCTCCGTCACCGTGCTGTTCTTCACCCGCTCGGTCGGCATCCCCGCCACGCAGGTGGGCCTCGGCATGACCATCGCCGCCGTGCTCGGGATGCTGGTCAGCATCCCGGCGGGGCGCGTAGCGGACGTGCTGGGCGCCCGCACCGCGGCGATCGCGTTCGTCGCCCTCCAGGGCCTGACGATCTGCACGTACGCCCTCGTCGGCGGTTTCGCCGGGTTCGTCGTCGCCTCGACGCTGGTGATCTCGGCGCAGTCGGCGGCGGACGCGGCCCGCGGCGCGCTGGTCGCGGGCGTCACGAAGGGCAAGGACCGGGTGCGCGCCAGGGCGTACCTGCGGTCGATCACCAACATCGGTGTGTCGATCGGCGCGGTCGCCGGCGGTGTGGCGCTGCACTTCGACTCGCGGCCGGGCTACGTGTCGCTGCTGTTCGCGGCGGGCCTGCTGTACGTGGTGGCGGGCCTGGTCTTCCTGAAGGCCCCGAACGTGCCGCCCGCGGCGAAGTCGGCGGAGGACGGCGGGCCCACCTGGGTGGTGCTGCGCGACCGGCCGTTCGCGGTCGTCGCGCTGCTCAACGCGGTCCTGGTGATGAACGGCGGCATCCTCACCGTCGCCCTGCCCATCTGGATCGCCGAGCGCACCGAGGCCCCGACGTGGGTGTACTCCGGCATCCTGCTGCTCAACACCGTGATGGTGGTGCTGTTCCAGGTGCGGGCCAGCCAGGGCGCCGAGGACGTCGAGGGCGGCGCCAGGGCGCTGCGCCGCTGCGGCGTCCTGCTCGCGGTGTGCTGCGGCCTGTTCGCCCTGGCCGCCGGGCAGCCGGCGTGGCTGGCGGTCGTCGCCCTGGGCCTGGGCGCGCTGGTGCACGTGTTCGGCGAGCTGCTCTACAGCGCGGGCTCGTGGGCGCTGGCCTACGAGCTGGCCCCCGAGCACGCGCAGGGCCAGTACCAGGGCCTGTTCGGCATGTCGACCCAGCTCGGCTCGGTGATCACCCCGGTCGCCGCCACCACGCTGGTGATCGGGCTCGGCTGGCCGGGCTGGCTCGTCTTCGCCGCCGTCCTGCTCGCCGCCGGCCTGGCCGCGCCCGCCGTCGCCCGCTGGGCCCAGGGCACCAGGCCCCGGCCGACCGCCGAGAGCGCCCTCCCGGCCTGACCACCTCTTGGGGGACACCATGGACTTCAGCCTGTTCTACTTCGCCAACGACAGCCGCGAACTCGACGCGAACCGCTACCAGCTCCTGCTGGACGGCGCGCGGTTCGCCGACCGCAACGGCTTCACCGCCGTGTGGACGCCCGAACGCCACTTCCACCCGTTCGGCGGGCTCTACCCGAACCCCTCGGTGACCGGCGCGGCCGTCGCCGCCATCACCGAGCGGATCCAGATCCGGGCCGGCAGCGTCGTCGCGCCCCTGCACCACCCGCTGCGCATCGCCGAGGAGTGGTCCGTGGTGGACAACCTCTCGGGCGGTCGCGTCGGCCTGTCCTTCGCCTCCGGCTGGCACGCCGTGGACTTCGCGCTCAAGCCGGAGAACTACGCCGACCGCAGGCAGGTGCTGATCGACTACACCGACCAGGTCCGCCGGCTGTGGCGCGGCGAGCAGGTCGACGTGGTCGACGGCACCGGCGCAGCGCGAGCACCACCTCGGCGGTGTCGTCGATGTCGGGGTAGGTGTCGTTCTCGAACTCGAACGCCCAGCCGCCCGCCTCCAGCGAGGGCCGCCGCACGCTCCAGTCGCCGCGCTTGCGGATCTCCTCGCCGAGCATCC
>NZ_JBHWIE010000502.1:0-4150 GCF_042732085.1 Actinosynnema sp. NPDC059797 | reverse complement strand
CGGGCGCGGGGGGGCCCGGGGGGGCCCCCCGGCCCCCTGGGTGGTCGCGGGGGGGGGCCCCCCCGCACCGGCCCGGGGCCCCCCTCCCCGTGTCGGCTCAGGCGGTGCGGGTGCGTCGTCCCTTGAGCTCTTCGAGCCGCTCGTCGAGCAGTTCCTCCAGCTCGGGGATGGTGCGCCGTTCCAGCAGCATGTCCCAGTGGGTGCGCGGCGGCTTGACCTTCTTCGCCTCGGGCTCGGCGCCGTCGATGATCTTGGACTCCAGGCCGTGGAGTCGGCACTCCCAGGTGTGGGGGATCTCGGCGTCGTCGGAGAAGGGGACCTCGAAGTCGTGGCCCTTGGGGCAGGCGTACCGCACCGACCGGCGCGGGGCGAGGTCGTGATTGCGGTCGGTCTCGTAGCTGACAGCTCCGAGCCGGCTACCCCGTAGAACGCGGTCGGCCATGGCGGTGTCCTTTCGCTCGGCTCAGGGCGGTGCCCAGGCTTTGTTGCTACCGAGTGCAACGATCGGATTGCTCCGTTCGTTCCCGGTGTCACGGTCGTCGTCGCCCACAGTGACGTCTTTCACCCGTCAACGAAGGCTTCCTTCCTGGGGATGCCATCGCGGGCGGATCGTGACGCGTTATCCAGCTGTCGGATTCGTTCATCACACGGATGGCGTAATCCTGGCAGAGGACGTGCGGCTGCGACAGCTTAGACCGAACACGCAGGGCGACGTTACGTCGGGTTTAACTCAGGAGTAGTGACGCCCGTCATGCTTGCGGTCACGCAACGTAATTTCATTGGGGCCGAGGGCGGCACGGCCCGCCGGGCGGCGGCGCGGTCGAGGTCGGTGGCGGACACGAGGATGAATCACCCCGGAGGCCGGCTCTCAAACGTCGACCCCCGCCCTTTGTGGTCACGATCGCTTCAGTGTTGCCCGAGCGCAACGTCCCGTTGGAGTCGGTCCAGCAGCTCGGCCTGGGCCTTGACGATCTTCTCCTTGGCCTCGACCAGGGAAAACCAGGCGACGCGGTCGAGTTCGGGGAAGCTGCGGAACCGGCCGGAGCCGCGGGGCCACTCCATGGTGTAAGTCCCGGGAATCACCTGTTCGGGGTCGAGGTCGCCGGCGAGCGCCCAGGCCTGGACGACCTTGCCGCCGGCCTGGCGGACCTCGCCGAGGGGGCGCAGCTCGCCCTCGGGCAGGGGCAGGCCGAGTTCCTCGGTGAACTCGCGGCGGGCGGTGGTCTCGGGGTCCTCGTCGTCCTCGGGCATGCCCTTGGGGATGGACCAGGCGCCGGCGTCCTTGGCGGCCCAGTAGGGGCCGCCCATGTGGCCGAGGAGGACCTGGAGCTCGCCGTCGTGGTGGCGGTGCAGGACGATGCCCGCGCTGCGCTTGCCGGTCATGGGGTCCAGTGTGGCGGTGGGGTGGGGTCAGGTCTTGCGGCGGGTGCGCATGTGGATCTGTTCGCCCTGTTTGCCGAACAGGCTGAGGATCTCGACGGGTTCGTCGTCGGCGGGGCCGAACCAGTGGGGCAGGCGGGTGTCGAACTCGGCGGCCTCGCCGGGGGCCAGGACGACGTCGTGGTCGGCGAGCACGAGGCGCAGGCGGCCGGACAGGACGTAGAGCCACTCGTAGCCGGTGTGGGTGCGGGGGTCGGGTTCGCCGCGCGGCGGGATGATCATCTTGTAGGCCTGGAGGCCGCCGGGTTGCTGGGTGAGGGGCAGGATGGTCATGCCGTTGCGGCGGACGGGCACGGGGCGGATGCGGGGGTCGCCGACGGGTGGGGCGCCGACGAGTTCGTCGAGGGGGACGCGGTGGGCGCGGGCGATGGGCAGGAGCAGTTCGAGGCTGGGTTTGCGCAGGCCGGACTCCAGGCGCGAGAGGGTGCTCTTGGAGATGCCGGTGGCGGCGGCGAGGTCGGCGAGGGTGGCGCCGCGGCTGGTGCGGATGTGGCGGAGTCGTTCGCCGACCTTGTCGAGCACGTCGTCCATGGCTGTCCCTGTTCCGGCAACGGTGTTTGTCCATTGTGGGACGGGGAGGGGTGGTGGCGCCGGCGGGTGGGGTGCGGTGTTGCGCGGGGCCCGGGTGCGCGGGGGTTCAGGTGAGGCTGAGCTGGCGGCCGGCGAGGGTGGCGGGGCCGAGGTCGCCGGTGCGGTAGTGGGCCCGGCACAGGACCTGGTAGCGGACCTCGTCGGCGGCGACGGCGGTGTCGGCGACCAGGACGGTGTCGCCGGCGCGGACGACCTCGCCGTCGTGGACGCGGGCGTTGAACCGGCCGGGGCGGCCGCACCAGCACAGGACCTCGACCTGGATGGCGTGGAGTTCGTCGGCGAGTTCGAACAGGCGTCGGGAGCCGGGGAACAGGGCGCTGCGGAAGTCGGTGGCCAGGCCGAAGCAGTAGACGTCGAGGCGGGCGTCGTCGGCGAGTTCGGCGAGCTGGTCGACCTGGTCGGGGGAGAGGAACTGGGCTTCGTCGACGATGAGGTAGTCGATGCGGGCGCCGCGGGCCCAGTGGTCGCGGACGACGGTGCACAGGTCCATGTCCTCGTGGACCTCCAGGGCGGTGCGGGCCAGGCCCATGCGGCTGGAGATGGTGGGGGTGCCGGAGCGGTCGTGGCGGACCAGCAGGAGGCCGCGGCGGCCCTGGCGGGCCTGGTTGTGGTCGATCTGCAGGGCGAGGGTGGACTTGCCGCAGTCCATGGGGCCGAAGAAGAACCGCAGCCTGCCGGTGGGGGACAGGGCGTGTCCGGTGCCGGGCGAGGGCACGGGGGACAGCGCGTCGGTCGGGTCCTGGGCCGGGTTGGTGGGTTCCACGGCGGGCCACCCTAGTGCGCCGGTGGGGGGTGGGGTGGCGCGGCCCGCCGTGATCGTCTCGCGGCGGGTGTGGTGGTTTCGGGGTCTTCGTGACTTCAGTGTTGCCCGAACGCAACACCTCGCGGTGTCGCCACCCATCAACAGCGGACAACCACCGGCCTGAACGCCCTGAGGTTTCGCTCGACGGAATATACCGCGACGCGATATAACCTGTGGTGTGAAGGGTCTGTCGGAACAGGCGTTCCTGGTGTTGACGGCGTTGGCGGAGCAGCCGCTGCACGGGTACGCGATCGTGCGCGCGGTGCAGGACCTCTCGGAGGGCCGGGTGCGGCTGCGGGTGGGCACCCTCTACGGGGTGCTGGACCGGTTGGTGGCCGACGGGTGGGCGGAACAGGACCGCGAGGAGGTGCACCAGGGTCGGCTGCGCCGGTACTACCGGCTGACCGACACCGGGGTGCGGGAGTTGTCGGCGGAGGTGGCGCGGCTGTCGGCCAACGTGCGGGCGGCGTCGTCGGTGTTGCGGGCCAGGGGGGCGCTGTGAGCGGCACGTCGAGGTTGGAGCGCAGGTACCGGGCGTTGCTGCGGCTGCTGCCGGGCTGGTACCGGGCCGGGCGCGAGGAGGAGATGGTCGGGCTGTTCCTGGCCGACCGGGACGACGCGCTGGACCTGGAGCACGGCTGGCCGGGGTGGGGCGAGGCGGCGGCGACGCTGGGCCTGGCGGTGCGGGTGCGGTTGGGCGCGCGGCGACCGGCGGGCGAGGCGGTGCGCCTGGTGGGGATGACGGGTCTGCTGGCGCAGCTGGTGGCCATGGGCCAGGAGGCGGTGGTCGCGGTGCGGTTCGGCGTGCCGCCGCAGTCGTGGTGGTGGTACGTGCCGGTGGTCGTGGCGTTCGCGGGGCTGGTGGCGGGTCGCCGGGCGGCGGGGAGGGCGGCGGCCGGGGTGGTCGGGGTGCTGGCGGTGGCGCCGTGGGCGCAGTCGGTGCTGATGGGCTGGCCGTCGTGGTGGGCGACGCTGTTCGCGCTGCCGTTGTGGGTGACCGCGGCGGCGGTGGTCGCGGGCTTCCACGTCGAGGCGCCGCGGCCGTCGTCGCGGTGGTGGGTGACCGCAGCGGCGGGGGTGGTCGCGGGGGTGGTGGGCGCGCTGGCGGCGGTGGGGCTGTCGTGGGCGGCGTTCCTGGGGGCCTGGGTGGTGGCGGTGGTGCTGGTGGTGGTGTTCCGGCCGTGGCGGGCGGGGGACCGGACGGCCCCGGCGCACGGCGGCAGACCCTCCGAGGGGGAGGCCCTCCCGGTGGGTGGCCACCCCCACGGGGGAGTAAGACCTTGGCGGGCACGGGGGTGCCGGAGGCGACTCTGGCCC
>NZ_JBHWIE010000501.1:0-4151 GCF_042732085.1 Actinosynnema sp. NPDC059797 | reverse complement strand
GCACCGGGAAGACCGCGCCGATCCCACCGCCGGCGATCGCGCCCTCCACGTTCTTCGTGCCGACGAACAGGGCGATCGCGAAGAACGACACCGAGGCGAACGACGCGAAGTTGCCCGGCGCCACGATGCCCAGCTGCCCCGCCATGAGCCCGCCGCCGACACCGGCCACGAAGGCGCTGAGCGCGAACGCGGTCAGCTTGCCCCGCGCCACGCTGATCCCGTGCGCCGCCGCGGCCCGCTCGGAGTGCCGGATCTCGGCCAGCGCGCCGCCCGCGCGGCTGCGGTCGAGGAACCACAGGCCGACGAAGATCGCGGTGACCACGGCGACCGCGAACACGAAGTACGCGCGGTCGGTCTCGAAGCCCGCGGGCCGCCGGACGAAGTCGAAGTCGTCCTGGCCGGGGAACGCCAGCCCGGCGAACACCACGTCCAGCGCGGTGGCGAACGCGAAGGTCGCCACGGCCAGGTTCACCCCGCGCAGCCGCAGCGCGGGCAGGCCGATCACCAGCCCGGCGACCACCGCGGCGAGCCCGCTCAGCGGCAGCCACGCGTAGAACCCGCCGGGCACGTCGGCCACGTTCGCCCAGCCGACCACCCACGCGCCGATCGCCGCGAAGCTGAGCTGGCACAGCGAGATCACCCCCGCGCGCCCGGTGATCAGGCCGTAGCTCTGCATGAACACGGTGGTCACGGCCGCCCCGGTGAGCAGGAAGAGCACGTAGCTGGAAGCCAGGCCGGCGACGCCGGCCGCGACGAGCGCGGCGAACGCCAGGCCGAGCAGCAGGGGACGAAGGTGGTTCACGACCGGGCTCCGCTCTCGGTGGGGCTCTCGCCCAGGTACAGCGCCCGCAGCCGGTCCTCGTCGGCGCGCAGCTCGGCCGCGCCGCCGGAGAACACCACCTCGCCGCGCGCCATGACGTGGGCCCGGTCGGCGATGCGCAGGGCCAGCGCGGCGAACTGCTCGACCAGCAGCACGCCCACGCCCTCGTCGGCCAGCGACCGCACCGCGCCGGCCAGCCGCTCGACCACGATCGGCGCCAGCCCGAGCGACATCTCGTCGATCAGGAGGTAACGCGGCTCGCCCAGCAGCGCCCGGCCGATCACCAGCATCTGCTGCTCACCACCGGACAGGAGGCCGGCCTGCGCGTGCAGCTGCTTGCGCAGCTCGGGGAACAGCTCCAGCACCCGCTCGGGCGTCCGGCCCGAGCCGGACCGGCACGCGGCGCGCAGGTTGTCCAGGGTCGACATCTCCCGGAACACCGAGCGGTCCTGCTCGACGTGCGCGAGCCCCGCCCGCGCCCGCCGCCACGCCCGCAGCCCGTCGATCCGCTCGCCGTCGAGCCGGATCTCGCCGGCGGACACCGGGATCGCCCCGGACACGCCCTCCAGCAACGTCGTCTTGCCCGCGCCGTTCGCGCCGAGCAGCACGGTCACCGCACCCCGGTCGACCCGCAGCGACACGCCGCGCACGACGGGCAGCCCGGCCCGGTCGACCGAAAGGTCCTCAATGGACAACACATTCACCGATCCACCGTCCTACTCGCTGCTCCGGGGTGGTCGGCACAGCGTGGTCCCAGCGGGGTGGTCGGCCGGTCCGTAGAAATACCGAAATTCGCAAGAATGCGCGACGAACGGCGTCCGACCTGGTAAAGGGCAGCACTGGGCGCCCGTCACCGGAGTGGTGGCGGGCGCCCGTCAGCGATCTACCAGATGATCAGCACTCGTGTTCCGGGGACCCCGGCGGGCAGTGCGAACGCCCCGCGAGGCCGGGCACGTCCAGCGCCGGGTTGCGGTCGCAGAAACCCCACGGCCGGAACAGGAACCCGCAGCGGTCCACCGGCATCACCGGCCAGTCCTCGGGACGCGGCAGGTGGGTGGGCCCGAACACGTGCCACAGCACCACGTCCGCGTCCACCAGCGGCCGGTCGCGCGCGGTCCACGCGGGCAGGCCGGCGCCCCCGGGGTGCTGGTTGGGGAACTCGCCCGCCGGGTGCCGCTCGTCCTCGGCGAACCGGGTCACCCACAGGTGCCGGGTGGCGAACGCGGCCCGGCCCGCGACCGACGAGCCGGGTTGCGCCAGCAGCGTCGGGCCCGGCGAGGGCACGAGCTGGTAGGCGCGCGGCAGGCCCAGCCGGTTGCGGTCCTCCGCGCTGCGCACCACCCACGTGCGGCCGGCCGCGGGATCGGCCAGGCGCGCCGCGGTCGACTCCCGCTCCAGCGCGGTGGCGCGGGTGGTGAACGCGTTGCCGCGCGGGTTGCCCGGCCCGGTCGGCAGGCGCACGAAGTCCACCTCGTCGACCGTGTTCGCCGTACCCGCCACCTCGGCGTCCAGCCGCGCGCAGAACAGGTGCTGGTGCACCGGCGCGACCAGGCCGGGCGCGACCGGTGCCGCGTGCGGCGAGCCCTCGCCCGCGCCGCAGAACACCACGCCGGTCAGCTTGGCCTCCAGCTCGACCGTCCCGTCGAGGTGGAAGTACCAGTAGAAGCCGTAGTCGTAGTTGCCGATCGTGCTGAACGACGAGATCACCAGCCGCCGCGCCCGGCGCACGTCCGCCGCCCCGGTGAGGGTGTTGGTGTGCTTCCACAGCACCCCGTGGTCCTCCTCGTGCAGGCAGATCGCCCGCGGGATGGTCACCGGCCGGCCGTGGTCGTCGGCGACGACGGCGTCGAAGTAGTGGATGAGGCCCAGGCAGTCACAGCCCAGCCGCAGCGGGTTGGCGTTCTTGCCCAGCAGGTACTCGCCCGCGTCGAAGTAGCTGATCCAGTTCCGCCACGGCGCGGGGTCGCCGTACGGCACGACCATCTCGGCCACCGACGCCCGGTGCAGCACCGAGCGCCCGTCGAACGAGATCCGGTGCAGGGTCAGGCCCTCGCGGGCGTTGAACCCGACCCGCAGCCGCCAGCCCTCCCACACCACCTCGTGCCCGGACACGGTGAAGCCGGCGCCCTCGGGCTGGGTGATCGAGATCGGCTTGAGGGTGGTGCGCGGCGGCACGCCGGCGTAGTTCCCGGGCTCGGCGGGCACCGGCACGTCGCCGGAGTCGACCACCCGCAGCACCCGTCCGCCGATCAGGTCCACCTCGGCCAGCAGCCCTTCCACCGGGTGCGCCCACGGGCTGTCGTCGACGTGGTCGCGCAGGAACGTCAGCGCCCGCAGGAACCGCCGCGGCTCGTCCTCGGGGAACGAGCCGGGTGACAGCGGCGCGACGAACGCCAGTGACCGGTCGGCGACCCCGCGCCGCCGCAGCGCCTCCTGCCAGCGGGGGTCGGCGCGCACCAGCTCGGCGACCCGGTCGTACTCCTCGAACAGGATCGCGGGCCTGCCGTCGGCCGGGTCCAGCTCCCGCCAGGCCACCACCCCGCCCCCTCCCACGTCGACCACGGCCTCGCCGGCCGCACCCGTGGCCACGTCCAGCAGCACGACCCGCGCCCGGCGTGCCACCGGGTCGCCGGGTCGGTGCGCGCGCACGACGTCCTTGGCCGGCTCCGCCAACAGCACGCTGGGGAACCTGGTCGTCGGACCGACCAGGTTCGCGGCCACGAGCGCGTCGCGCGCGGCGGCGACCTCGGCGGCGGTGAGCGGGTCGAGCGGGTGCGGGGTCTCGGTCATGCCCGGGGAGTATCGAAGCGCCGCACGGGCCGGTCTTGGCCCTCGGCGTACCGGTGTTGACCGGCGGTGAACGCGCTGCGACGTGCGCTCACGGCCAACCGGCGGGCGTCGCCGGACAAGACCGGCCGGCGGTGCGGCGACGAGACTGCGCGCCATGGCGACCGGCTACGTCTACCACGAGCTGTACGGCTGGCACGACACCGGCACGCACGCCGGCCTGCTGCCCGCGGACCCGCGCCGCGGCCTCCAGCCGCACCGGCACTTCGAGAACGCCGAGGCCAAGCGCCGGGTCCACGAGCTGGTCGTGGCGAGCGGCCTGGTCGACCGGCTGGTGCGGCTGCGACCGCGGCCCGCCACCGACGACGAGCTGCTGCTCGTGCACGACCGGGCGCACCTGGACCGGCTCGCCGCGCTCAACGACACCGGCGGGGACGCGGGCGACGGCGGCAGCCCGTTCGGCCCCGGCGGCTTCGACATCGCCCGGCTCGCGGCGGGCGGTGTCGTCGAGGCGGTCACCGCGGTCGTGTCGGGGCGCGTGGAC
>NZ_JBHWIE010000500.1:0-4193 GCF_042732085.1 Actinosynnema sp. NPDC059797 | reverse complement strand
GACGCCTCCTCGAACAGCTCGGCGTCGTACTGCCAGCGCGCGAACCACCGCTCGCCGTCCTGCTCGACGGTCAGCGACAGGTCGAACTTCGCGCCGCCGTTGTGCACCGCCTCGGGCCGGAAGGTGACCGGCCCGGCCCGCCGCGCGGGCGGCGCGGGCTCGACCGCGAACAGCACCTGCACCAGCGGCGCGTGCGCCAGCGTCCGCTGCGGCGCGACCAGGTCGACCAGCTGCTCGAACGGCAGGTCCTGGTGCGCCAGCGCGGCCACGGTCGCCGCCTCGGCCGCCGCGACGACCTCGCCGAACGTGGTGCCCGGCGTGAACGTCGCGCGCAGCGGCAGGGTGTTGGCCACGAACCCGACCAGGCCCTCGGTCTCCGGCCGGGTGCGGGCCGCGACCGGTGTGGCGACCAGGAAGTCCGCCTGCCCGGTGACCCGGTGCAGCACGCACTGGAACACCGCCAGCAGCCGGGCGAACGACCCGTCCTCGACCTCCAGCCCCACCCGCAGCTCCGCGCCGCGCCCGGTCGGCACGGCGGGCCGCGCGCGGTCGGTGGGCAGCGTCAACACGGTCGGCACGCCCTCCAGCGCCCGCCGCCAGTGCTCGGCGTCGGCGGCGAACGCGCCGCCGTCGGCCTGCTCCCGCTGCCACACCGCGTAGTCCGGGTACTGCACGGGCAGCTCGGGCAGCTCGGCGGGCGCGCCGCCGGCCTCGGCCGCGTAGAGCGCCGCCAGCTCGTCGAACAGCACCGCGCACGACCAGCCGTCGGCGATCGCGTGGTGCAGCACGAGCACCAGCACGTCGTCCCCGACCAGCGTGGCGCGCAGCAGCGGCCCCTCGTGCAGCGCGAACGGCCGCCGCACCTCCTCCCGCACCGCCGCCTCGACGGCGTCGGGACCGGCGGCCGGCGCGTGCCGCAGCGGCACGGTCAGCGCGGACGGCACGACCTGCACCGGCACGCCGTCCTCGGCGGCGAACCTGGTGCGCAACGCCTCGTGCCGGGCCACCAGGTGGTTCAGCGCCCGCTCCAGCGCGCCCCGGTCCAGCGGTCCGTCGACCCCGACCCGCCAGCCGATGTTGTAGACCGGGCTCGCCGGCAGCAGCTGGTCCACCAGCCACAGCCTGCGCTGGCCCGACGACGCCGGGAACAGGAACACCTCGTCCGCCCGACCCTCCGGTATCACCGCGCTCACCGCGGCCCTCCCTCTGCTCCCACGTTCACCGCTGCCACGTCCACCGCCGTGCCTTCCGCCTTCTCCGGCCTGCCGCGCCGGTCCACCGCCACGACCCGCAGCTCCGCGGTGTGCCGCGCGCCGCGCGCGTCGGTCAGCCACAGCTGGTCCGGGCCGGGCAGCATCTCGCCGATCCCCATCGGGGCCTCCGGCTTCTCGCGGTCGAGCGCCCGCACCGCGTGCGCGAACAGCTCGACCGACGGTTGGCTCTCCAGGTCCACGTAGAACGGCTTGTGCTCCACCGGGCTCTTGACGAACGCGAACCTCGGCAGGCCGTGCTCGCGCCGCCACGCCTGGGCCCGCAGGTACCGCGTCGGCTCGTCGGCGGCGAACGCGAAACCGCACTTCGCGCTCGGCAGCCGCCAGCCCTCGCGCGCCACCACGAGCCGGTCCAGGCTCACCCGCGGGGTGTGCTCCCCGGCGGGCAGCAGCCGGAAGTGCTGCACGAGCTGGGCCATCACCTGCTCGTTGAGCAGCTCGACGAGGTCCAGGTCGACCCGGCCGTCCCGGCTGCGCGCCAGCAGCCGGCCGCCGACCTCGACCACGTCGCACGAGCCGACCGGCACCGAGCCGCGCAGGCCGGGACCGCAGGCGTCGTGCCCGAACACGATCTTCAGGTCCTCGGGCAGCACCAGGGCGTCGGCCAGGCGCTGCGGCGTGCCGCCCTCCTCGCGGGTGGTGGCCAGCACGACCCGAGGCCCGTTCAGGTCCCGCCGCATCGCCTCGCGCAGCTGCTCCGGGTCGGGGTGCTGGGAGACGAACAGGGCCGAGCGCATGGTGTTCACGCCCGGGTGCACCTCGCCGAGCACCCACCGGTAGTCGCCGTCCCGGATCGCCTGCTCGTCGCGGGCGGCGATGAGCACGTCGGGGCTGTGCTGCACGGCGCCGCGCCAGCCGGGGCGCGGCGCGGCGAACGCCTTGAGCACCGCGTCCCGCACGTCGGTCACCCGGTGGTGGACCTCGCGGGCGTCGGGTTCGCCACCGCCGCCCAGCGCGGTGGCCCAGCGGTGCTGCAACGCCCGGACCAGGCGGCCGATCAGCCGTTCGTCGAGCCGGAAGATGGTGTCGTTGGCCCACAGCCAGAAGTCCGCGAGGTTCACGTGGCCGTCGCCGGTGGCGGCGACGCGCTGCCGGTAGACCTCGCGCAGCGCCCGCCCGTACAGCGCGGCCCCGGCCGAGGTGTACCAGCGCGCCGCCTCCAGGACCAGCGACAGCGGCGACCACAGCGTGTCCAGCAGCGCGGGGGAGAGGGTGACGTCGAGGTCGCGGCGGCACTCCTCGTGCACCACCGTGCGCCCGGCGTAGAACAGCCCGGGTCTGCGCACCGCGGCGGCGCCGGTGACGGCGGTGAACCGCTCGTGCAGGTCCTCGATCGACCGCACCAGCCGGTCCGGGTCGCCCACCGCGTCGCGCACGGCGTCGCGACCGGCCTCGATCCCGGCGAGCCGCTGTTCGACCCCGGCCCGCACGTCGTCGTCGCCGATGGCCGCGACCTGCTCCCGCAGCGACTCCTCGGGCACCAGCGCCTCCGGCGGCACCTCCAGCGTCCAGGCGATGCGCTTGGCCAGGCGTAACCGCTCCAGGGCGGCCAGCACGTCGCCCGCCGGCAGCCCGAGGCGTTCGGCGATGGCGTCGGGGCGGGTCAGCCCGTCGCACGCGGCGAGCACGGCGGCGTCCGGCGCGGGCAGCCGCACCGGCCCGGTCATCGGCACGCGCAGGACGTCGCCCTCCACGTGCACGAACGGCATCCGCCTCGGCACCGCCCACGGCCGCACCGCGTCGGTGGTCAGCGCCTCGGCCACCTGCTGCACGGCCCAGTTCTCCAGGTAGACCGTGCGCGAGGCGATCAGGTCCGGGCCGGGCGCCGCGGTGATCGCGGCGGGCGCGTCGTCCTCGACGCGCGCCCACCCCACGGGGCCGAAGAACCCGATGGTGTCGTTCTTCGCGCAGTACCGCTGGAGGTAGCTGACGACGGTGTGCTCCCAGCGGCGGTAGTCGACGTTGCGCGTGGCGGACCGCTCCCCGGACAGGGCCCGGTGCAGCGCGTCGACGGCGGTCTGCAGCGCCCTGGGGTTCTGCCAGGCGACCGCCTCGCGGAACCTCGGGTCGCCGCTGACCTCGCGCAGCACCTCGGCGGCGGCCCGGCGGCCCTCCTCGAACCGGTCGGCGTAGGCGGCCAGCAGCGCCTCGTGCCGGGCGGCGGTCTCGGCGGCGGCCGCCAGCGCCTCGTCCACCCCGGTCCGCGCCAGCACGAGCTGCACCTCGGCGGTGCCGGTGACGGTGGGGACGGCGGGTGCGGCGGCGACCGCGGGCGGCGTCTCCGCCACCGCGCCCAGGTCGACCAGCTCGGGCACCGCGGCCAGCGCCGCCCGCGCCTCCGCGAACCGGCCCTTGCGCACCAGCCGCCCGATGCGCCGCAGCGCGGACCGCTGCTCGCCCCGCGCCCGGTCCTCGACCTCGCGCAGCAGCCGGAACGCCGACCACCGGGCCTCGCCCAGGGCGTCCTCGGCCGCCAACGCCTCCTCCGCCGCCCGCGCCGCCTCGGGACTGGCCACCGCCAGCAGCGGTTCGATGCCGAAACCCGTGCCGCGCAGCTCGACCCACCGCCACGCGGCCCAGTCGCCGCCGCCGGCGGGCACCACCAGGTGATCGGCCGCGGCCGTCCGCGCCGCCGGAGGTCGGGGCGTCGGGGGTCGGGGCGCGTGCACCCCGGGGGTGGGCGCCCGGTAGGCCGAGCGGTCGCGGCGCGTGATGCCGGCCGACAACCCCGACCCGTCGCGCGCGGCCGCGTCGAGGACCGCCGCGCATGCGGCCAGCGTCCGCGCCCGGTGCAGCCGCGCGACCGGCACCTCCACGCCGAACTCCTCGCGCACCCGGAACGCCAGCCGCACGGCCAGCAGCGAGTTGCCGCCCACCGCGAAGAAGTCGTCCTCGGCCCTCACCTGCGGCACGTCCAGCAGC
>NZ_JBHWIE010000499.1:0-4236 GCF_042732085.1 Actinosynnema sp. NPDC059797 | reverse complement strand
ACACCTCCCTGGCCAGCAGCTCGTTGACGCGGCCGGTCCAGACCTGGTCGCGCTCGCGGTAGAAGGTCTCCCAGAACTCCTCGGTGGTGGTCATGACCCCGATCCTCCGGACGGGCCCGCGCTGGTGACAACAAAAGTTGCCGAACCGGCAACTGTCGGACGGGTGCAACCCGTGGCGCCCGGACCGCGTAGGAGTGGTGACCGACAGGAGGGGCCGGTAGTGCGACGCGATGACGAGTTCGCCGAGTTCTTCGCGAGCCGGTTCGACCAGGCACGCCGCACGGCGCACGCGCTGTGCGGCAACTGGGGCGAGGCGGAGGAGATCGCGCAACACGCGTTCGTGCGCGTGTACGCGAACTGGTCCCGGGTGCGCCGGGACAGCGCGGAGGCGTACTTGCGCACCGTGGTGACCAGGCTCTTCCTGGACGGCAGGCGGCGGTGGCGCAAGCGCGAGCAGGTGGTGGCCGAACCGCCGGAGGTCGCCGTGCCGCCGGGCACCGACGCCGCCGACGAACGACCGCCGCTGCTGGCCGCCCTGCAGCGGGTGCCGCCGCGGCAGCGGGCCGTGCTCGTGCTGCGGTACGTCCACGACCTGTCGGTCGAGCAGGTGGCCGAGGCGCTGCGGTGCTCGACGGGCACGGTGAAGAGCCAGACCGCGCGCGGTTTGAAGACGCTCCGCGAGGCGTATCGCGGCGTGACCCCGGGGAGTGCGTGATGTGGAGGGACAGCGACGAGCTGAGCCGGGCCCTGAAGTCCGAAGTGGACGGACCGGCGCCGCCCGCGCGGGCCGACCTGGCGGACGTGGTCCGGCGCGGCAGGCGGCGGCTGCTGGTCCGCCGGGCGGGCGCGGTGGCCGGGGCGCTGGTGGCGGTCGGCGTGGTCGGCGTCGGCACGGTGGCGCTGGGCGGCCTGGCGGGCGGCCCGACCGACCCGGCCGACGGGTCGCGCACGTCGCCGCCCGCCCCCTCCGCCCGGCCGCTGCTGACGACGATGGACATCGACGCCCGCACCCCCTACGGCACCTTCACCCCGGCGTGGACCGCGCCGCCGCCGCCCGGGCGCGAGATCCTGTCGATCCCCCAGTGCGACCTGGGCGTGCTCGACGACGTGGCCACGAAGTGGTCGATGCCCCACCCGCCACCGGGCGTGCTGAACGCGTGGGCGACCGCCGTCCGCGAGGTCGTGTCACCCGCCCAGGTGAGCGAACCGCACGCGCACACCTTCCCGGCCAACAAGGCCAAGCACCCCGAGTCGGTCGACGGGCACACCCGCTGGATCGACGTGACCGACGACGGGGGCACCGGCAGCGTGTGGCTGAGGGTCGGCCGCACGCCCCTCGCGCCGCTCGCCGCGGCCGACGACGAGGTGTTCGCCGTGGGCAACTGCAACCCGCCGCGCCGCGCGGTGCTCGACAACGGCGCGGTGGTCCAGCTCTACGAGGTGCGGGTGAGCGAGCCGTTCCAGTCGTTGGACCTGGAGCTGCGCGTCTACGCGCCGTCGGGTGACGTCTACGCGATCTCCGCGGCGAACTACGGCAGCCCGGACTTCGCGCCGCAGGCGGACCGGCGGGCGTTCAACCGGACCGGCGCGGGCCGGGAGACGCTGCCGCTGAGCGAGGACCAGCTCGTCCGGATCGGGTGGGCGGTCGCCGAGTCCGTGTCCTGAGGATGTCGTTGTGTAACCAGGGAGTTCACTCGCTCGTGTAATCGCCCATCGCTCGAAAGAGAAGGCGTTTCCCGCACCTTACGCTGCCCCTCCGACATCGGATCGCCCCGCTGGGGAAGGGTCGCGTGACTGGTTACCTCGAACTCGCCGCGTCCGCGGTGATGTACGCGCTGGGCGTGGTCGCCCAGTCGGTCGCCTCCCGGCGCGCCGCCGACGACCTCGGCGGACCCGGGCTGCTCGCCCGGCTGGCGCGCGACCGCCTGTACCTGCTGGGCTTCGCCGGGCAGCTCGCCGGTTTCGCGCTGGCCTTCTTCGCCCGCGCCGAGCTGCCGCTCTACCTGGTGCAGGCCGGGTCGTCGTGCGCGGTCGGCCTGGCCACCCTGTTCGGCGTCCTCGTGCTCGGCTGGCGGGTGCGGCGCGTCGAACTCGCCGTGCTCGCGGTGATGGCGCTGGGGCTCGTGCTGCTGGTGGCGGCCGCGACGCCGTCCACCGCGCACGACCTGCCGCCGCTCGCCGCGTTCGTCCTCTTCGGACTCCCGCTGGCGCTGCTCGCCGCGGTCCAGCGCAAGGTGCGCGCCGCGGTGCCGCTGGCCGCGCTCGCCGGGCTCGCGTTCGCCGTGGTCGCGATCACCAGCCGCACCATCGCCGACGAGCCGGTGCTCGCCCTGCCGCTGAACGCGCTGTCCTGGCTCATGGTCGTGGCCGCCCTGGTCGGCCAGTCCTACCTGGCCCTGGGCCTGCGCCGCGGCTCGGCCACCTCGACCGCCGCCACCATGGACGCCACCACCGTCGTGGTCACCTCGGTGGTCGGCATCGCCGCCCTCGGCGACCGCGTCGTGCCCGGCCGCGAGTGGTGGGTCGTGCTCGGCGTCGGGCTGGTCGTGACCGGCGTCCTGCTGCTCGGCTCCGCCGACCGGCTCGCCCCGAGCCCCGTGCGGGTGACCGGATGAGCACCGCCAGCGTCTCGCTGGACCTGGACAACCTCTGGGCCTACCTGAAGACCCACGGCGACCCCGCGTGGGAGCGCCGGCCCAGCTTCCTGCGCACCGCCGTGCCCCGGCTGCTGGAGGTCTTCGGCGCGCACGGCCTCACCACGACCGTGTTCGTGGTGGGCGCGGACGCCGAGCGCGACGACGGCGCCGAGGCCGTGGCCGCCATCGCCGCCGCAGGCCACGAGGTCGCCAACCACTCCTACGGGCACGAGCCCTGGCTGCACCGCTACTCGCGGGCCGAGCTGGCGACCGAGCTGGCCCGCGCCGAGGACGCGATCACCGCCGCGGGCGCGCCCCGGCCCAGGGGCTTCCGCGGCCCCGGCTACAGCGTCACCCGCGACCTGCTGGAGCTGCTGGCCGAACGCGGCTACGACTACGACGCCAGCACCCTGCCCACGTGGATCGGCCCGCTGGCCCGCGCCTACCACAACCGCACCGCGCCGGGCGGCGGCGACCGCGACCTGTTCGGCGGCTTCGGCCGCGTCCGCGCGCCCAACGCCGCCTACCGCTGGCGCGTCGGCGCGGGCCTGGTCGAGCTGCCGGTGACCACGATGCCGCTGCTGCGCGTGCCCATCCACGGCTCCTACCTGCTCCAGCTGCACCAGCTCTCGCCCCGCCTGGCCCGCGGCTACTTCACCACCGCGGTGCGGCTGTGCCGGGCGCGCGGGGTGCAGCCCTCGCTGCTGCTGCACCCCACCGACGTGCTGGGCGCGACCGAGGCGCCGGGCATGGAGTTCTTCCCCGGGATGGCGGTGCCGGGCGCGCGCAAGGTCGAGTTCCTGGGCTGGGTGCTCGACGCGCTGCGCCGCCGCTTCGACGTGGTGGGCACCGGGGAGCACGTGCGCCGCCTGGCGGCCCTGCCCGACCGCGACACCGGACTGCTGGCGCGGTCCGGATGACCGAGCCGCGCACGCCCGGCGCCCCGACCCCCGGGATCCTCGCGGTCGAACCCCCGGCACCCGGCTCCCCGGGGACCGGTCCGCCGGCCGCCCTCCCGCTGCGGGCCCTGGCGTGCGCGACCGCCTTCGCCGCGCCGCTGGAGGGCTACCTGCTCCAGTGGCACGACCAGCTGGCCAAGCTGCCGCCCGCCCTGCTGGTCCTCGCCTGGGTCGCCGTCCGCGTCCGCCAGCGGTCGCTCCCCGCGCCGCACCCCGTCCACGCCGTGCTCGCGCTGCTGACCGTGGTGCTGCTGGCGTCCTCCGCGCTGCACGCCGGTGGCGCCTACACGATCGACTACACCCTCCGCTGGCTGCCGTTCCTGCTGGTCACCGCCGTGCTGGTGGACGTGGCGGCACGGGAGGCGACCCCGCGGCAGGTGCTGGGCGCGGCGGTCGCGGGCGCGGTCGTGGCGGCGGCGGGCGCGCTGCACAGCCTGTTCGTGGAGGGGGCGACCCGCGCGAGCGGCCCGCTGGAGGACCCCAACGACCTGGCCTACTTCCTCGTCGCCGCCCTGCCGCTGCTGGTCGCGCTGCGACCCCGGCCCGGCGGTCGGACCCCGGCGCCCGGACCGCGACCCCGGTGGGCGGCCGACACCGGGCTCGCCCTGGCCGCCGCGGTCCTCGTCGCGGGCGCGGCGGCC
>NZ_JBHWIE010000498.1:0-4251 GCF_042732085.1 Actinosynnema sp. NPDC059797 | reverse complement strand
CTGGTGTTCGACTACCCGAACCCGGCCGCGCTGGTCGGGCACATCCGGGAGAAGGCGCTCGGCGACGCGTCCGCGCAGGCCGCGCCCGCCCGCCGGGCCACGGTGGCGGTGGCCGACAACGAGCCCATCGCGATCGTCGGCATGGCCTGCCGCTACCCGGGCGGCGTCCGCACGCCCGAGGAGTTGTGGCGCCTCGTGGAAGGCGCGGTGGACGGCATCTCGCGCTTCCCCGACGACCGGGGCTGGGACGTCGACAACCTCTACGACCCGGAGCCGGGCAAGCCGGGCAAGACCTACTCGGTCGAGGGCGGCTTCCTGCACGACGCGCTGGACTTCGACGCCGAGTTCTTCGGCATCAGCCCGCGCGAGGCCCAGGCGATGGACCCGCAGCAGCGACTGCTGCTGGAGACCTCCTGGGAGGCGCTGGAGCGCGCGGGCATCGACCCGACCTCGCTCAAGGGCAGCCGCACGGGCGTGTTCGCGGGCATCATGTACCACGACTACGCGTTGCGGCTGAAGGAGATCCCCGAGGACCTGGCCGGCTACCTGGGCAACGGCTCGCTGGCGTCGGTGGCGTCCGGCCGCGTGTCCTACGTGCTGGGCCTGGAGGGCCCGGCGGTCTCGGTGGACACCGCGTGCTCGTCGTCGCTGGTGTCGATCCACCTGGCGGCGCAGGCGCTGCGCGGCGGGGAGTGCGGCCTGGCGCTGGCGGGCGGCGTGACCGTGATGGCCACGCCCGACACGTTCCTGGACTTCAGCCTCCAGCGCGGCCTCGCGATGGACAGCCGGTCGAAGTCGTTCTCCGCCGACGCCGACGGCACCGCGTGGTCCGAGGGCATCGGCATCCTCGTGCTGGAGAAGCTGTCCGACGCCCAGCGCAACGGCCACCAGGTGCTGGCCGTGATCCGCGGCAGCGCGGTCAACCAGGACGGCGCGTCCAACGGCCTGACCGCGCCCAACGGCCCGTCCCAGCAGCGGGTCATCCGCGACGCGCTGTCGATGGCCGGCCTGTCGCACACCGAGGTCGACGCGGTCGAGGCGCACGGCACCGGCACCCGCCTGGGCGACCCGATCGAGGCCCAGGCCCTGCTGGCGACCTACGGCCAGGACCGGGACGAGCCGCTGTGGCTGGGTTCCATCAAGTCCAACATCGGTCACACCCAGGCCGCCGCGGGCGTCGCCGGCGTGATCAAGATGGTCATGGCGATGCACCGGGGCGTGCTGCCCCAGACGCTGCACGTCGCCGAGCGCACCCCGCAGGTCGACTGGTCCGAGGGCAACGTCGAGCTGCTGACCGAACCCCGCGAGTGGCCGGAGGTCGGCCGCCCGCGCCGGGCCGGCGTGTCGTCGTTCGGCATCAGCGGCACCAACGCCCACGTCATCATCGAGCAGGGCCCCGGCGCGCCGAGCGCCCCCGAGGAGCCCGCGGGCGACGAGCCGGCCGTGGTGCCGTTCGCGCTGTCCGGCCGCACCGAGCAGGCGGTCCGCGCCCAGGCGGGGCTGCTCGCCGCGCGCCTGGCCGCCGAGCCGGACCTGCGCCCGGCGGACGTGGCGCACTCCCTGGTGACCACCCGCGCGCTGCTGGAGCACCGCGCGGTCGTGGTCGGCGGCACGACCGACCGGCTGCGCGCCGACCTGGAGGCGCTGGCCTCCGGCGAGACCCCGGCGACCGCCGTCCTCGGCGCGGCCGCGGGCACGCCGCGCGTCGTCTTCGTGTTCCCCGGCCAGGGCTCGCAGTGGGCGGGCATGGCGGCGGAGCTGCTGGAGTCCTCGCCGGTGTTCGCCGAGCGGATGCGCGAGTGCGCCGCCGCCCTGGAGCCCCACGTGGACTGGCGCCTGCTGGACGTGGTGCGCGGCGCGGAGGGCGCGCCGTCGCTGAAGCGCGTGGACGTGGTCCAGCCGGTGCTGTGGGCGATCATGGTGTCGCTGGCCGAGGTGTGGCGGGCGCACGGCGTGCGCCCGGACGCGGTGGTCGGCCACTCCCAGGGCGAGGTCGCCGCGGCCTGCGTCGCGGGCGGCCTGTCCGTCCAGGACGCCGCCATGATGATGGCCAAGCGCAGCCGCGCCATCGCGGAGCACATGTCGGGCAAGGGCGGGATGCTGTCGGTCCTGCTGCCCGCCGACGACGTGCGCGGCCGGCTGCCCGAGGGCCTGTCGATCGGCACCATCAACGGCGCCCGGTCGGTCGTGGTGGCGGGCGACCCCGACGCGCTCGACGCCTTCGGCGCGGAGCTGGCCGCGGAGGGCGTGCGGGTCAAGCGGATCGCGATGGACTACGCCGCGCACTCCGCGCACGTGGAGTGGATCCGCGACCAGATGCTGGAGGCGCTCGCGGACATCGAGCCGCGCACCTCGGACGTGCCGTTCTTCTCCACCGTCACCGGCGGGATGCTCGACACCGCCGGGCTGGACGCGGGGTACTGGTACACCAACCTGCGCGAGACCGTCGACTTCGCCGGCGCCACCCGGGCGCTGCTGGACAGCGGGCACGCGGTGTTCGTGGAGATCAGCCCGCACCCGGTGCTGACCATGGGCATCCAGGAGACCGCCGAGGTGGCGGGCCGCGACGTGACGACCATGGGCTCGATGCGCCGCGACGACGGCGGCATGTCCCGGGTCCTGCTGTCCCTGGGCGAGGCGTGGGCGCGCGGCGTGCCGGTCGACTGGGCCGGTTCGCTGGCCCCGGCCGCGCCGCGCCGGGTGGACCTGCCGACCTACGCGTTCCAGCGCCGCCGCTTCTGGCTCGACGCCACCACCGCCGGCGCGGGCGACGTCACCGCGGCCGGCCTCGGCGCGGCCCGGCACCCGCTGCTGGGCGCGGCCCTGACCACGGCCGAGTCGGACGGCGTGCTGTTCACCGGTCGGATCGCGCTGGACACCCACCGCTGGCTGGCCGACCACGCCGCCTCCGGCACGGTCCTGCTGCCCGGCACGGCGTTCGTGGAGCTGGCCGTCCGCGCCGGCGACCAGGTCGGCTGCGACCGGGTCGAGGAGCTGACCCTGGAGGCGCCGCTGGTGCTGCCGGAGCGCACGGCCGTGGTGCTCCAGGTCGCGGTGGGCGCGCCGGACGACGCCGGCCGCCGCCCCGTGAGCGTCTACTCCCGACCGGAGGACGCGGACGTCGCCTGGACCCGGCACGCCACCGGCTTCCTCGACCACGCGCCCGCCGGCGCGCGGGTGCCCGACCTGACCGAGTGGCCGCCCGCCGGCGCCACCCCGGTCGACGTGGACGCGCTGTACGACGACCTGGCCGCGGCCGGGTACGCCTACGGCCCGGTGTTCCGGGGCGTGCGCGCCGCGTGGCGCTCGGGCGACGCGGTCTTCGCCGAGGTGGCGCTGCCGGAGGACGCGGACGCCGAGGGCTTCGGCCTGCACCCGGCCCTGCTGGACGCCTCGCTGCACGCCTCGGGCGGTCGCGACCACGGCGCCGAGGAGGGCCTGATCGACCTGCCGTTCGCGTGGACCGGCGTGACCCTGCACGCGTCCGGCGCCACCGCGGCTCGCGTCCGGCTGACCCCGGCGGGCGGCGACGCGGTCTCGATCCTGCTGGCCGACCCGTCGGGCGCGCCGATCGCCGCGGTCGACGCGCTGGTCACCCGGCCGATCTCGGCCAAGGCGCTGGCCGCGGGCAGCGGACCGGACTCGCTCTACCGCGTGGACTGGGTGCCCGCCACGGCGCCCGCCGCGACGGGCGCCGTGGTCCGGGCCGCCGACCTGACGTCGCTGCCCGAGGTCCCCGAGTGGGTCGTGCTGCGGGTGGTGTCCGGGAGCGACGCCCGGTCCGCCGTGGACGACGTGCTGGCGGTCCTCCGGGAGTGGCTGGCCGACGAGCGGTTCGCCGACTCGCGCCTGGTGGTCACGACGACGGGCGCGGTGCCCGCCGCCGGTCACCCGGTCGACCCGGCCGTGGCCCCGGTGTGGGGCCTGGTGCGGGGCGCGCAGGCGGAGAACCCCGACCGGTTCGTGCTGCTGGACCTCGACGAGCCGGGCGCGGACGTGCTGCCCGCGCTGGGCCTCGGCGAGCCCGAGGTCGCGGTGCGCGGCGACGCGCTGCTGGTGCCGAGGCTCGCGCGGGTCACCGCGCAGGCCGACCCCGACGACGCCGTCACCTGGGAGGCCGAGGACGCGGTGCTGGTCACCGGCGGCACGGGCGGCCTGGGCGCGCTGGTGGCCCGGCACCTGGTGACGGCGCACGGCGTGCGCCGGCTCGTGCTGACCTCGCGTCGTGGTTTGGACGCCCCTGGCGCGGTG
>NZ_JBHWIE010000497.1:2837-4252 GCF_042732085.1 Actinosynnema sp. NPDC059797 | reverse complement strand
CGACCGGGTAGGTGGTGTGGGTGAAACCCGGGATCTCGACGAGCTCGGGCCGGTTGCCGTTGGCGCTCAACTGGTCGAGCACGAACTGCATGCCGGCGGTCGCGATCTGGGCGCCGGGGTCTTCCATGACGTAGCGGAGCCTGGTGACGATGGCTCGTTTGTCGTGGACCGACCGGACGCGCGGCATGGCGTCGACCACCTCCGTGTCGGCGTCGACCACGGGCGCCTGGCCGACCTCCTTCCGGAACGCCGGGTAGCCCGGCCACATGAGGCGGCTCATCTCGACCGACGACAAGCAGCCGTACCAGAACCTGCGGTACTGCGCCTCGGCGCGAGCGCAGACCTCGCTGTCGGCGAGCTGCTCGATCCCGATGGCCGGGGCGGTCGGGGCGATGATCAGCCTGGCCGGGTCGAGCTGGTGGTTCGACGCCTCGTGGAGCAGCGGGCACACGTTGTTGGTCTGCCAGGTCAGGCCGGCGCTCGGGCGTCCGGCGCCACCGGCGACGATCACCATCAGCCGGGCCCAGTCGATGGACTGCTCGTGGAGCCACTTCAGGCTCCGGTGCAGCGAGTCCAGTGCCGAGAGGGCGAAGGTCGCCGCCATCATGTCGTTGAACGGCACGGGCACCGCGTCCGCCCCGTCGCCCTCGAGCAGGTTCGCGCGCAGGTACCCGAAGTCCAGGAGCTCCGGGTCCCCGATCGCGCGTTCCAGGTAGTCCGCGGTGGTCGCACAGGTGTAGTCGACCAGGTCGGTGATCTTCTCCTCGTGCCCCCGCCACGCGGTGACCGCGACCTCGTCACGCCAGTAGGAGACGCTGTTGAAGTCCTGCACCACGCGACACTGCGCGATCAGCTCCCTGGCGGCCGTCTTGCTGCCGAGGTCGCCGAGCTCGCGCAGCCGGGCCAGGTAGGGGATCGCGAGGCCGAGGTGCGAGACCGCGGTGATCTCGAAGAACCCCTTGGTGCCCTTCCTGATGTCGACCGACGTGGGTGGGCGTCCACCGCCGGGGAACAGCACCAGGTCGGTGCCCGTCGCCAGCAGCAACGGCGCGTCGGAGTGGGCCTCGCCCAGTCGCTGCTGCAGGTTCTGGCCGATGCTGTCCGGGGCGGCGGTGAACAGCTCGAACAGCCGCATGAAGTGCGGGTCGGGTTGGTAGCGCATCGGATTCTCCTCGTCCGTCCGGGTCAGGCGTTGTCGAGTGACAGCTCGTAGACGATGCTGTCCTGGCGGAACCGCACGTCCGGGGTGAGGCTGTTGGCGACGACCAGGAAGGTCTTGCCGTCGGCCTCGAAGAAGCTCGCGTCGGTGCCGCCGAAGGTGGGGAACTCCTCGATCACCTCGAACTTCCCGTCCTGCCACCGGTACAGCTGCGACATCAGGTCGGTCTTGGCGACGGGGGGGCTTCCCGTGGATG
>NZ_JBHWIE010000497.1:0-2827 GCF_042732085.1 Actinosynnema sp. NPDC059797 | reverse complement strand
GCTCCCGGTTTTTTACCCTCTCCCGGCCTAGCAACGGGGGGGGGGGGGGGCGGTGGGGGCCCACCGCGCGCCCCCCGCGCCCCCCCCGCGACTGGTGCGGCTCGAAGAGCTCGCCGTTCCAGCGGTAGAGCGTCGAGTCGCCGTTGATGCAGGCGAAGGCCAGCCACTCCTGGCCGTCCTGCGAGAAGTGCAGGAAGCTCCGCCCGGACGTCTCCGCGAAGGTCTGGTAGGGGACGAAGGAGTTCCCGTCCCAGCGGTAGACGACACTCGGCGTGACCTGGTCGGCGTAGGCCAGGAAGTGACGTCCGCCGACCTGGAAGTGGGCCCAGTTGTAGCCCCACCGCCCTCCCAGGACCTGGAACTCCTCCCACCGCCCGGCGACGCGCTCGAAGACGACCGAACGCCCGTGGCCCTTGGGCGTGAGGCCGGGGATGGTCAGGCCCTGGGCCAACGCCAGGAACTCGCGGCCGTCGATCGTGAAGTGGTGCCACTGCTTGGCGCCGAAGGTGGGCAGCGCCTCGTCCAGGACCCACTCCCCGTCTTCGCCCTCGCGGTAGATGAGCGAGTCGACGTCGGTCTCGTAGGGCCCGCTCCCGGTGCGGAGGTTGGCGAACGCCAGGTAGTTCCTCCCCCCGCTGCGGAAGCTCAGCGCGTCCTCGCCGCTCGGGCAGGGCAGGCGGCCCACCTCGACGAACCGCCCTCCTTCCCAGCGGTGGAGGAGCGCGTCGACGTCGGCGTTGCCGCCGTTCATGTCCGGCGCGCGTCCCGGTACGTCCTCGGCCAACTGGGGGACGACGAGGTGCAGCCCGCGGTCGGTTCGGAACACGTGTGCGCTGCGAGCACCGGACGTGGCGAGGCGTTGGTGGACCGACAGGATCTTCGCGTCCGGGTGGCTCGGGTCGGTGTTCGACAAGGAAACTCCTCAACTGGGTTGGACTGGCTCGAGCCGGGGAGGCTCGGGAGATCAGGGCGCGAGGGCGCTCACGGGAGCTGCACGGTCCTCTGTAGACGCTCGGCGCGTCGCTGGGCGAGCAGCAGGAACGCGAGCACGGCGGCGATCGCGAACAACCCGGCCGAGGTCGCGATGTAGCTGTACACGCCGGTGGCGGAGTTGACCGCCCTGCCGTCGACCGTGACCCTCGTGCCGGACAGGATGGCCGCGCCGGCGAAGCTCACGCCCACCGAGCCGATCGCGCTCGTGACCGAGACGATGCTCGCGGTCGCGCCTTGGCGGTGCGGCGCGGTGAGGACGGCCGCCATGTTGAACCCGGAGGCCAGCAGCGATCCCATGCTCAAGTTCAGGAAGAAGGCGAAGAAGACGGCGGCGGGGAACGAGGACGCGCCGAGGAACATGCCGAGGGCGGCCACGGCGCCCACCAGGACGCCCGAGGCCAGGGCCACGGCGGGGTCGGTGCGGGCCGCGAGCCGGCCCGAGAGCAACCCGCCCGCCATGATCCCGACGGCGGGCAGGCCGAACAGCAGCGCGAGCGAGCCCTGGGCGTCGAGCCCGTAGCCGAGGCCCTGGTCCGACGGGACCTGGGCGATGAGGCTGAGCAGCTGGTCCATGCTCTGCCCCGCGCCGGTGGCGAGCACGACCACGAGCAGCGTGAGCACCATCGGCCTGCCGAGGTTCCTGAGGTCGATCACCGCCTCGGGAACCCGGCTCGACACCAGGTGCCACCGGGTCAACGCCGCGACGCCGGCGGCGAGCAGCGCGAGCGCGCCCGCGCTGAGCCAGCCGAGGTCCGGTCCGAGGCTGATGTAACCGAGCACCGCGACGACGCCTCCGCCGAGCAGGAGCGTTCCCGTGACGTCGACCCGTCCCGGTGTCCTCACCTCCGATTCCGGGACGAAGGCGCGGATGCAGGTCGCCGCGACGATCGCGGACAGCGCCGAGGCCGCGAACACGACCCGGAACCCGAAGTCCGCCACGAGCGATTCGACGCTGGTGGTCAGGGCGATCCCCACCACTCCGGCGCAGGTGGTCACCGCGCCGACCGCGGGCATCGCGATCCGCGGTGCGCACAGGTCGCGGACGAGCGAGACGGTCAGGAACACCGCCGCCACCGCGGCGCCCTGCAGCACGCGCCCCAGCACGAAGATCCAGAGGTCGGGCGCGACGAGGCAGACCACGGCGCCGCAGCAGGCGACGAGCAACGCGACCGCCAGCATCCGGCGCTTGCCCCGGATGTCGGCGCTCTTGCCGAACAGCGGCGCCCACATCGCCCCCGCGAGCATCGCGGTGGAGCCGATCCACGCCGCCTGGGTGGTGTCGAAGTGGTCGAGCACCTGGGGCAGGACGAACAGGGGCATGACGATCACCGAGTCCGCCGTGACGTTCGCCAGGAGCAACGCGACGATCTGCCCGACGAGCCGCGGGTTCCACCGCGTGTGCCGCGGCCTGCCCGGCGGTGCGTTGGTGCTCATGGTGGTATCCACGGAACTCCTTGGGTGAGGGGGGTGCGGCGCCCGCGGACAGCGGGGAGAAGTGCTCGCTCGTGACCGAATCTAGGAATCGCCCTCACCCGACGGCAACGGCAAAGGGCTCTCGCCGGCGGATTCTCACCGAGTTCATACCCTCCTCAGGGCGAACTTTTGTGCGGCGCGGCGTGTCGCCCGGAGAGAATCGTCCGCAGTGGCCGAACCGGAAGGGGGAACTGGAGGCCGTGCTCGCGATCCCGGTGCCAATCCCAATAAGAGAGCGCTCTCATCGATGTGCGACCATGCGCCCATGGACCGTTACGAGCAATTCCGCCAGGCGGCGGCCGACCAGGGCATCCCGGACGACGAGATCAGCGAGTTCGCGGATCAGCTCCGGTTCGAGGTC
>NZ_JBHWIE010000496.1:0-4265 GCF_042732085.1 Actinosynnema sp. NPDC059797 | reverse complement strand
GGGCTAGCCT
This sequence comes from Actinosynnema sp. NPDC059797, assembly GCF_042732085.1. Classification (NCBI taxonomy): domain Bacteria; kingdom Bacillati; phylum Actinomycetota; class Actinomycetes; order Pseudonocardiales; family Pseudonocardiaceae; genus Actinosynnema; species Actinosynnema sp. NPDC059797. The sequence continues at coordinate 4,255 of NZ_JBHWIE010000496.1, read as the reverse complement.
GGTCGTCCGGTCCGCTCCCGGACACCTCCGCTCGTCCTCATCGGTGAGGAGGTCTCGGTGGTCCCGTCAGACTTATCGACCACAGCCCGCACACCCGCCGCGCGCAGACGCCCCGGGGCCCGCAGACCCTCGGTCCGCGCGTCGGCGCCGCCACCCTCGGACGTCAACGTCGTCGCGCACCCGGACGACGACATCCTGTTCCTGAACCCGGACCTGGCGAACTCGATCACCGCGGACCGGCCGAACACCACCATCTACTTCACCTCCGGCGAGGCGACCCGGCCGGTCGGGACCGGCAGGCCCGACGACCCGCCGTTCGACGAGTGCGCGAGCCGCGGCGACCTCGACCGCGAGGACTACGCCCGCTGCCGGCAGCTCGGCATCCGGGCCGCGTACGCGCACATGGCGGGCGTGGCCGACGAGTGGACCGAGGAGCTGGTGGAGGCCGACATCGGCGACACCTCGTTCACCGTCGAGGTCCACGCCCTGGACGAGCGCCCGGACATCAGGCTGGTGTTCCTCGACCTGCCCGAGTGGGGGAACCTCTCCGACGACGTCACCGTCCCCGACGACGACGGGGGGCACGCACCCGCCCTGCACGGCGCCAGCCTGTACCACCTCTGGTTCGACGAGCGCGGCACGCGCACGATCGTGCCCAGCGGCGGCGGGCTGCACGGGTCGGACACCCGCAACTGGTTCCCCGACCGGGACCACCTGGTCGCGTTGCTGCGGCACCTGTTCGCCTGGCTGCGGCCGACCGTCATCCGCACCCAGGACCCCGACCCCGACCCCCGGCACGAGGACCCGGCGTGGCTGCACGACCACAGCGACCACGTGATCGGCGCGCGCTTCGCGACCGAGGCCGCGTTCGGCTACGACGGGCCGGACGGGCGCCCGGTGGCGCGGGTCGTGCCCTACCGCGGCTACAACATCCAGCACTCGCAGGTGAACCTGGACGCGGGCCTGCGGGCGGAGAAGGCGGCGACCTTCTCGGTGTACGAGGGCTGGGACACCGACTCCGAGCTGGGCGGCATCTACGAGGCGTGGACGCAGCGCATGATCTACCGCCACACCACCGGGACGACGTGGGCGGGCTTGAACGAGGACGGTCGGCCGCAGGTGTTCGCCGCGCAGGGCAACCGGCTGGTGACGTGGTGGCGCAAAGCCTCCGGTGGGTGGTCTGGTCCGCTGGCCTACCAGGTGCCGGGGCCGCTCGCGCCGGGCGTGTCGGTGGCGGCGAACGAGGACGGCAGGCTCCAGGTGTTCGCCCGCAGGCTGGACGACCACGAGATCGTCACCCTGTGGCAGGTGAAGCCCAACGGCGCCTTCACGGGGTGGGTCGGGCTGGGCAACCCGAACGAGGGCACGGACCTGGCCGCCCAGGTGGGCGCGCCGGTCGCGAAGCTGACCGCGGACGGCCTGATCCGCGTGTTCGTCAAGAACGGCGGCGGCGGCCTGAGCGTGCTGGCCCAGTCCTCGCCCAACGGGGGCTTCGCCGCCACGTGGGAGGACGCGGGCGGCTCGGGGTTGCAGGACGGCCTGGCGGTGGGGTTGGACGGCTCCGGCGGCACGGACGTGTTCGGCTACGCGGTGGAGAACGGCGTCGGCCGGGTCCGGCACTGGTCCGCGCCGCCGCCGGACGAGGGCGGCGGCCTCGGCCCGTTCGCCCCGCGCGACGACCTGGTCTCGTTCGAGCCGTCCGGACCGCCGTCGGCCGCCACCACCTGCGACGGCAGGCAGGACGTCCTCTACCGCCTGGCGTCCAACGCCATCGGCGACCGCGCCGGGTCGGTCGGCCACACGCGGCAGCTCCCGGGCGGCGGCTGGGACTCGACGGGCGAGGTGCTCTCCGGCCACGGCGGCGTGGGCCCGCCGGCCGCCTCGGACGGGCCGCCCGAGGACGGGCCGATCGCGGTGTTCGCCACCAACCGGGGCGGCGGCGTCAGCACGACCAGGCTGGCCGTGGACGAGGACGCCCCGCCGGAGTGGGCGGACCTGGGCGGGTTCGTCATCGGCCAGCCCGCCGCCGTGGCGGACCCGGCCGGCGACGTCTTCGTGTTCGGGCTGACCGACGACGGGGGCGTGGTGGTCCGGCAGCAGTCGGACGTGGAGCGCGCCGCGCCGTTCGACGGCTGGACCACGCTCCCAGCGCCCTAGCCCCGTCCCGACAGCGGGGTGGCCGGGTCGAGCACGCCTCGCCGGGAGGTGGTTCGCGGAAGTCACCTGTTCCCGGGACGACAGCGCGTCCACCGCGCAGGACGATGGCGATCGCCGCCCGGCCGCGGGCGGCGCCTCCGGGGAAGGGAGCGTGCCGTGCTTGTTTTAACCCGGCGATCACGCGGTGGATCCCGCTTGCTGTCGATCGCCATCTCGGTGCTGTTGTGCGCACCCGTCGCCGCGGTCGCGTCGGCGCCGAGCGCGCACGCCTCGCCGCCGACGGCGCTGCGCACCGGCAGCGGCGTGGTGATGGCGGGGTTGTTCAGCGGGTTGGTGTGGGACGTGGGCGGTGGCGGCGGCCAGGGCGCCGAGGTGGTGTCCTACCCGTTCGTCGGCTACGCGAACCAGTTCTTCGTGTGGGAGGAGAGCCGGCGGCGGCCCGGCTACTTCTCGGTTCGCGCCGCGCACAGCAACCTGTGCGTTGACGTCGAGTGAGGCGGCACCGCGCCCGGCACGCCCGTCTGGAGCTGGCCCTGCTACGACGGCGATCCCCAGCTCTGGCGGATCGAGACCACGGGGAACGGCGGGTTCCGGTTGGCCGGGCTGGGCGGGTTGTGCCTGACCGTGCCGACCGTGAAGGGGCGCCCTCTGTTCATGGACCACTGCGGTGTGCAAGAGGGGCAGTGGATGACCTACAGCGCGCCGTTGGTGCAGCCGGCGCCCATCAGCGACCCACCCACGACCAAGGTCGTGAAGATGGTCTACTCGTTCGAGTCGGTCATGACCCGCTACGACGCGAGTGACCACGAGGACTTCCTCGTCCACCGGACGACGGTGGTGGACTCCGCCGGTCGTGTCGGCCACCTCCTGTTCGCGCCGGCGAAGGGCATGTGCCTCGGTTCGGCCGGCTATGCCAACAGCCCGGTGGGCGGGTACGCCTGCGATCCGAGCACCAGCCGCGACAGGTACCTCTTGTGGTTCCGGGAGCAGGTGGGCACCAGTTGGCTGGGCACCCCGGAGTACCTCTACCGCTACGGCGCCGATCCGCGCCTGTGCCTGACCGGCGGCGGTTACCTCACCCAGTACGCGAACCGGGTCGAGGTCTACCCCTGCTACCCGAACCACTCCCACCAGCGCTGGCGCTAGTGCCGCCCGCTCCGGGTGTTCGCCGTCGATCCCGGGCCGCGCGGCGCGTCAGCGGTGGTGCGCCGAGCGGGCGAGGGTGATCGAGTAGTTCTCGCCGGTCTGGGTCATGTCGTTGCCCTCGCAGGTGAACTCGTCCGGGCTGAGCTCGCGGACCTCGCCGGTCATCACGTCGCGGTGCCCGTCGACCGACACCGACCAGGTGATGCCGGGGCTGACGTCGTCGTAGGTGATGCGGTCGCCGTCGACGCGGTAGCGCGCGGTGACCGCGCCGGAGTACTCCAGCACGACCACGTGGCCGTTCTGCGTCGCCAGGATCGGCTGGAACTGGACCACCACGGTGCCGTCGTCGTCGAACGCCTGCACCGACCCGGAGCCGTGGAACTCCATCGGCCCCACCTCGGTGCTCAGCGTCAGGGTCGTGGTGCGGCTCCGTTCCACCCACGTGCCCAGGAGGCACTGCGCGCCGGTCGCCGGCTGGACGCCGGTGGTCGTGGAGGTGAGCCAGAAGTGGCGCGCGGCGGGCATCGCCGCCGCTGCGAGGACGACGGTGGCGGCGGTCAGGACCGCGAGGGCGGCGGTGTCCCGGCGCGGCGCGGGCGGGGCGGCCCGCCGGCGCGCCGGTGCCCCGAGCAGCGCGCCCACGACCGCGGCCGCCGCGCCGCCGATCACGACCTGCTGGGTGGTCTCCGCGGCGAAGGCGAGGTCCGGCCACCGGAACAGCGCCTGCGGCGCCCGCTGCCACAGGTCCAGGGCGCGACCGAGGGTTTCCACGCCGAGCAGCAGCACCACCGCCGAGCCCAGGCCGCTCACCAGCGCGGCGAGCGGGACGAGCACCGGGCGGTGCCGCCCCCTGACCGCGAACGCCACGACCGCCTGCACTAGGACGGCGAGGTCGACCAGCGCGTAGTGGGTGCCGACGCGGAACCCGTCGCTGCCGCGGGCCTCGGCGGGC
>NZ_JBHWIE010000495.1:0-4305 GCF_042732085.1 Actinosynnema sp. NPDC059797 | reverse complement strand
CCCGCCCGCCCCGCCCCCCCCCCCCCCCCCGGGGCCCCCCTCGCCCCCCCGCCCCGGGGGGCGCCCCGACCCCTCGGTTCCCCGCCCCCCGGTGCCCGGTCGCGCGGCGGACCGCCGCCGGGCCGTCATCACCTGTCCGCTGTCACGGGGGCAGCGTGGCCGGGCGACCGGGTGCAGACCTAGGATGATCCTTGAACAGGCTGTTCAGGAGGGCTGCGCGTGGAGTTCGGGCTGCTCGGCGGTGTCCGGGCGGAGGTGGGTGGTGTCGACCTCGACATCGGTCACACCCGACAGCGCGGGGTCCTCGCCGCGCTGCTGCTCGACGAGGGCCGGCCGGTGCCGGTGGACCGGCTGGTCGACCGGCTGTGGGGCGAGCGCCCGCCGCTGCGGGCCCGCGACACCGTCTACGGGTACGTGTCGAAGCTGCGCGCCGCCGGCATCCCCATCCGGCGCGGCCCCGGCGGGTACGCGCTCGACGCCGACCGGGTGGACCTGCGCGAGTTCCGCGACCTGGTGGCCGGGGCGCGCGGGGCGCCCGACGCCGAGGCCGCGCGGCGCTACGACCGGGCGCTGGCCCTGTGGCGCGGAGACCCGTTCGACGGCCTCGACTCGCCGTGGTTCGCCGAGGTCAGGGCGTCGCTCCAGGCCGAGCGCACGGCCGTCGAGCTGGACCGCAACGACGTGGCCCTCCGGCTCGGCGGGCACACCGCCCTGTTGCCCGCGCTCCACGCCGCCGCGGCGGCCCACCCGCTGGACGAGCGGGTCGCCGGGCAGCTCATGCTGGCCCTGCACCGCGCCGGCCGGTCGTCGGAGGCGCTGCGGCACTACGACGAGCTGCGCCACCGCCTCGCCGACGAGCTGGGCGCCGACCCGGACCCGCGCCTGAGGGACCTGCACCTGCGCATCCTCGACGGCAACGGCAACGGCAACGGCAACGGCAACGGCGACCGGGACCGGGACCGCGTCGAGACCGCCGGCGCGCGCCGGGTCGTGCCCCGCCAGCTCCCGGCGCCCCAGCCGTGGTTCACCGGCCGCGAGAAGGAGATCGCCGACCTCACCGAACCGTCCGGCACGGTCGTCATCACGGCCATCGGCGGCGTGGGCGGCATCGGCAAGACCGCGTTGGCGCTGCACTGGGCCCACCGGCACGCCGACGACTTCCCCGACGGCCAGCTCTACGCCAACCTGCGCGGGTTCGACCCGGCCGCGGAGCCGATGGCGCCGCAGACCGTCCTGCGCGGCTTCCTCGGCGCGCTCGGCGTCGACGACCCGCCCGCCGACCTCGACGCCCAGTCCGCCCTGTACCGCAGCCTGCTGTCCCAGCGGCGGGTGCTGGTCGTGCTGGACGACGCCCGCGACACCGCCCAGGTCACGCCGCTGCTGCCCGGCGCGGGCCGCTGCACCGTGCTGATCACCAGCCGCCGGCAGCTCCTGGGCGTGGTCACCGCCCACGGCGCGCGTTCGGTGGCGCTGGACGTGCTCGACGAGCACGACGCCCGCGTGTTCCTCACCTCCCGCCTCGGCGCGGAACGCGTCCACGCCGAGGCCGAGGCGGTCGGGCAGCTCATCCGGCTGTGCGGCGGCCTGCCGCTGGCGCTGAGCATCGTCGCCGCCCGCGCGGTCACCCAGCCCGACCTGCCGCTGTCGGGCCTGGTCGAGGAGCTGGCCGAGCACCGCCTCGACGCGCTGGACGACCTCAGCTCCGACCTGCGCACGGTGTTCGCCTGCTCGTCAAGGGTCCTGTCGCCGGGCGCGGTCGAGCTGTTCGGGTTGCTGGGCCTGGTGTCCGCGCCGGACGTGGGCCTGCGCGCCGCGGGCGAGCTGACCGGCCGCGCCGACACCCGCAGGCTGCTCCGCGAGCTGGAGGCCGCCCACCTGGTCCAGCAGCACCGCGCGGGCCGCTACCGGATGCACGACCTGGTGCGCCTCTACGCCGCCGAGGTCGCCCCGGCCGGCGCGGACGACGCCCTCGACCGGTTCACCGGCTACTTCGCGGCCACCGCCCACGCTGGCGACCGCCTGCTGGAGCCGCACCGGCCGCGAATCCCCGCGCCGGCGGGGCGGGCCGCGCGGCTCGACGACGTGACCGCGGCCCTGGAGTGGTTCGACGTCGAGTACGAGTCGGTGCTGCACGCGCAGCGCCTGGCCGCCGCCCGGGGCCGCCACGACGTGGCCTGGCACTTCGCGTGGGGCCTGACGAACTACCACCTGCGCCGGGGCCACGCGGCCGAGGACATCGAGGTGTGGCGGATCGCCCTGGCCGCGGCCGACGCGCTCGACGACAGGTTCAAGCGGGTCACCGCGCACAAGTTCCTCGGCCTGGCGCTCACCGACGTCGGCCGCTTCGACGACGGCGACCACCACCTGAGGCGGATGCTGGAGCTGGTCGAGGGCGGCTACGACCGGGCCGCCGCGCACCGGGCGATGGCGTGGGCGATGGAACGGCGGGGCGACGTCGCCGGGGCGTTGGAGCACGCGCGGGCGCAGCTGGCCCTGTTCCGCGAGCTGGACCTGCCGATCCGCGTCGCCGAAGCCCTCAACGACGTCGGCTACCGGCTGGCCAGGCTCGGCCACCACGACCGGGCCGAGGAGCACTGCCTGGAGGCGCTGGCCCTCAACCGGGAGCTGGGGCACGTCGAGGGGCTGGCGGCCACCTCGGACAGCCTCGGCTACATCGCCCACCAGCACGGCCGCGACGCCGACGCGGTGGAGCACTACCGGCACGCCCTGGAGCTGTACCGGCAGCTCGACAACTCCTACGAGGAGGCCAGCGTGCTGCGCCACTTCGGCGACGTGCTGGCCGCCGCGGGTCGTGCGGAGGAGGCCCGCGAGGCGTGGCAGCGGGCCCTGACCCTGTTCCGGGCCCAGGGGCGGGTCGAGGACGAGGACGGGGTGCTGACCCTGCTCGGCTGACCGCGGGCTTGTTGTCACCGACCGCGTCGCGTGGTCGGGCGCGGCCTTGTCCGGTGGGGCGCGGCTCTGTTGTGACAGCGCCGCTCGGCGGGCGTGGCCCCGCCCGGTTCGGCGTGGCCCTGTTCGTCGGGTGCGGCCCTGCCCGATTGGTTGAGTTCGGCCGGACGTGGTCGTGCCCGGTTCGGCGGCCGTGCGAAGATCGTCCCGTGACCGAGCACCCGACCGCACAGCAACTCGCCCGCCGCACCTCCGCCGCGGTCGACGCGGCCGTCGGGGCGGGACGCGACCTGGGCCTCACCGTGACCGACGCCGCGGTGCTGCACGACCTGTTCTCCGTCGTCGTCCACCTCGCACCCGCGCCGGTCGTGGTCCGGGTGCCCACCGTCCTGCCGCGAGCCACGGACCTCGACGTGCTGGCGCGCCGCCAGCGGTCGGAACTGGACGTGACGCGGTGGCTGGCGGACCGGGGCACGCCCGTGATCCCGCCCAGCCCCCTCGTGCCGGGGGAACCCGTCCAGCGCGACGGCTTCTCGATGACGTTCTGGCAGTTCGTCGAGGAGGACAAGGACAGGGAACCCGACTACGCGGCCAACGCCGAGTCCACCGCCGCCCTGCACGCCGCCCTGCGCGACTACCCGGGCGAGCTGTCGTTCCTGTCCGCCGCCGAACCGGGGTTCGTCGAGGAAAGCCTCACCCTGCTGGAGAAGACCCCCGACCTCCTGCCCCCGGCCGACCTGGACCGGGCGCGCCGGGAGTGGCGGGTGCTGGAGCCGCTGGTGCGCTCGCGGGCGGCGTTCGAGGAGGCGTTCCCGGGCATCGACCTCCAGCCCGTCCACGGTGACTGCCCGCCCGCGAACGTCTTCTCCGGTGTGGACGGTGACCGCTACGCGGACTTCGAGCTGATCACCCTGGGCCCGGTGGAGTGGGACCTGGCCGCCTTGGGCCCCGACCTCGAAGCCGCGTACAACGAGGGCGCGACCCGCAACGGCCTGAGGCCGTTGGACGAGGGCGTGCTGCGCTTCGTGAACGCGGTGGGGATGCTGCGGGTCATCGCCTGCTTGACGCTCGTGCCGCAACTGCCCGTGCTGGTGGACTACCTGGCGCCGGGCGTGGAGCAGTGGCGGACGATGCCCTTCGCCGGCGGCCTGTCCGACTAGCCGCAGCCCGCCCAACCCGCGCCCCAACTCGCCTCAACCCGCACCCGGCCCGCGCCCGGTCCGCGCCCCAACCCGCGCTCCGGCTCGCCCCGACCCGCACCCGGCCTGCGCTCCAGCTCGCCCCAACCCGCGCTCCGGTCCGCCCCGACCCGCACCCGGCCTGCGCTCCAGCTCGCCCCAACCCGCGCTCCGGTCCGCCCCGACCCGCACCCGGCCTGCGCTCCAGCTCGCCCCA
>NZ_JBHWIE010000494.1:0-4315 GCF_042732085.1 Actinosynnema sp. NPDC059797 | reverse complement strand
CACCCGCCCCGCCCCCTCGGTCAGTACCCTTGACCGGTTAGGAGTCCTACGCTCAAGGCGGGTGGCATGACCGAGCACGTGGCCGGACCCGGCGGCGCGGCCGACCTGGACCGGCGGCTGGCCGACGCGATCGAGCGGCTCGGCCACGGCCTGCGCTCGCTCGCCCAGCGCACCGCCAGGGAGCACGGCCTGACCCCGTTGCAGCAGCAGGTGGTGCTCACCCTGTCCCGGCAACCGACGGTCCGCCGCGAGGTCAGCGCACTGGCCGCCGAGTTCGACGTCACCAAGCCGACGATGTCCGACGCCGTCACCGCGCTGGAGCGGAAAGACCTCGTGACGCGGTCACCGGGCTCCGACGGGCGCCGGCGGCTGCTGACCCTGACCGCCGGCGGCGAGGAGGTGGCGCGGCGGCTGGAACCGTGGGACGGCCCGCTGCTCGGGGCACTCGCGGGCGTGCCCGCCGAAGACCGCGCCACCACGCTGCACAGCCTGCTCCGGGTGATCGCGGACCTGCAACGACAAGGCGTGGTCAGCGTGGCGAGGACGTGCACCGGCTGCCGCTTCTTCCGCGCCGACACCTACCCCGACCCGGCCGCGCCCCACCACTGCGGCCTGCTGGACGTGCCGCTGCCCCTGGCCGACCTGCGCACCGACTGCCCCGAGCACCAGCCGCTCACCGCCTGAGCCGGTCGGCGTCGTGGCCCGGTCGCGGCGTGACGCCACCTCGGTCGGGGGCGCGGGCGGTTCGCGTGCCCCGCCGGCCAGGTCGCGCCCGGCTGGAGCTACCTGCCCTACCAGCTCTACGCCAACAGCATCTCCGGCGACACCGTCGGCAAGGTCTACGCCGACCGCTCCGCCTGGACGCCGGCCTGGCCGCCTGGCAGCAGGCCCTGGTCGACTACGGCAACCAGCAGGGCTTCACCGTCACCACCGGCTGACCCCCGCGGCGGGGCGGCCGCCCGGCTGTTCCGCGACCCCGCCGTGGGCGTGCGCCGCGCCGAACCCCGTTACCTGGTAGCGGTCAAGACCTACCTCGACCGCGTCCACGAGGTCGTCGCGCCGCTCCAGGTCCGGCACGGCGGCCCGGTGATCCTCGTTCAGGTCGAGAACGAGTACGGCGCGTTCGGCGACGACAAGACCTACCTGCGGGCGCTCGCCGAGCACACCCGCGACGCCGGCATCACCGTCCCCCTGACCACGGTCGACCAGGCCACCGACGAGATGCTGCGGGCCAGCGGGCTGGAGGGCCCGCACCGGACGGCCTCCTTCGGCTCCCGCGCCGCCGAGCGGCCGGCCACCCTGCGCCGCCACCAGCCGACCGGGCCGCTGATGTGCGCCGAGTTCCGGAACGGCTGGTTCGACCACTGGGGCGCCCACCACCACACCACGCCCGCCGCCGACAGCGCCGCCGAACTCGACGCCCTGCTCACCAGCGGCGCCAACGACAAGGGCGTCTACCAGCCCACCACCACCTCCTACGACTACGACGCGCCCTTGGACGAGGTGGGCAACCCCACCGCCAAGTACCACGCCTTCCGGGAGGTCATCGCCCGCCACCACCCCGTGCCCGGCGAGGTCCCGCCGGTCGCGCCGCCCTCCCCCGCGCTCACCGCCCCGCTCGGCGACCCGCGCGCCTGCTCGACGCGCCCGGGAAGTGGGGGTCCCGGCGGCGCCACGAGGCCCTGTCCACCCTCGACGAGGTGGCCGGCGCGCCGCGCCTGGCCCTGCTCACCACGAGCATCCAGGCAACCGGCCCGGCCGTGCTGTACTTCGGCGAGGTCCGCGACCACGCGTCGGTCTTCCTCGACGGCGAACCCCTCACCGGGTGGGAGGTCCCGTCGATCGACCCCGCCGCGCCGCCGCCCCTGTGGACGGACACCGACCGGCCCGCCGACCTCCACCTGGACACGGACGGCCGGGGGTCGCGGCGTGGTGTGGGTCAACGGGTTCCGCCTCGGCCGCTACTGGTCGCGCGGACCGCAGCGCACCCTCCACGTGCCGGGTCCCGTGCTCCGCGCCGGCGACACGAACTGGTCGTGCTCGAACTGGGCCCGATGACCGACCCGACGGCCCGTTTCGTCCCCGGGCCGCTGCTCGGGCACACGGAGGCGTGAATCGCGGGCACTACCGGCCGCGAAGGGATGTTTGCGCAAACAACCGTGACTATAGTGTGCGGTGCGCCCGCGACGTGGTCGGCTCCGGCGCGGAAGGTGGTTGACCGAGGTGAGTCCGTCCGGATCCGAGGCGGGGGCGGCGCAGCAGTCGCCCGCGCGTCGCGCCCGCAAGGCGTCGATGGCCGACGTGGCCCGCCTGGCCGGGGTGTCGGCGCAGACCGTCTCGCGGGTCTCCAACGGGCACTCCAGCGTGGTCGAGTCGACCCGCGAGCAGGTGCTGGACGCCATGCGGAAGCTGGGCTACCGGCCCAACAGCGCGGCGCGGGCGCTGAAGTACGGCGAGTTCCGCACCATCGGCGTCATCCTGTTCACCCTCTCCTCGGTCGGCAACAGCCGGACCCTGGAGGCGATCGTCGACTCCGCCGCGCAGCAGGGCTACGCCATCACCCTCATCCCGGTGGCGGTGCCGACCCAGGACGGCGTGCTCGGCGCGTTCACCCGGCTGGGAGAGCTGGCCGTGGACGCGGTCATCGTCATCATGGAGGTCCACCTCCTCGACGCCGCGACCGTGACCCTGCCGATCGGCGTGCCCGTCGTGGTGGTCGACTCCAACGGTGGCGACCGCTACACCGTCGTGGACACCGACCAGGCGGACGGCGCGCGGCGGGCGGTGGGCCACCTGCTCGACCTCGGCCACCGCACCGTCTGGCACGTCGCCGGCCCCGAGGACTCCTACGCCGCCGAGGGCCGGGCCGCGGCGTGGCGGGCCGCGCTGGAGGAGGCGGGCCTGCCCGTGCCGCCCATGGCGCGCGGCGACTGGACGGCCGACTCCGGCTACCGGGCCGGCCTGGCGCTGGCCGGCGAACCCGGCTGCACGGCCGTGTTCGCCGCCAACGACCAGATGGCCCTGGGCCTGCTGCGCGCCTTCCACGAGAAGGGCAGGGTCGTGCCCCGCGACGTCAGCGTGGTCGGCTTCGACGACCTCCCCGACGCGTCCTCCTTCATCCCGCCCCTGACCACCGTGCACCAGGACTTCACCGAGGTCGGCCGGCGCTGCGTCGAACGCGTCCTGCGCCAGGTCCGGCACAGGCGGGCCAGGCCCGGCACCACGCTCGTCCCCACCCGCCTGGTCGTCCGCGAGAGCACCGCGCCGCCACGCGCCTGATCGCACCGCACAGCACCGAAAAAGGTGAACAAAGGGGAAACAAATGGATTCCTCCAAGGAAATCCGCCCGACCCCGTAACACCTTCGCCCGCTCGGCGATCATCCCGGTATTCACGAATACCGGATCCCGGTCGCACATCGGGACGTAGTATTCGCGGCGCAGGACGAAGTGCGGCTGGGCAGGGGTGGACGGTGCACGACGAGCTCAGCAGGTACCGGCTGGTCCGGTTGCTCGGCAGGGGCGGCATGGGCGAGGTGCACGTCGCGGAGGACACGTCTCGCCACGACCGGCAGGTGGCGCTGAAACTGCTGTCGACCACGGCGTTGAGCGACCCGGAGTTGGAAAAGCGGTTCCGCCGCGAGTGCGAGTTGGCCGCGCAGATCGACCACCCCAACGTGCTCCCGGTTTACGACTACTCCGTCGGCGAGCGCCCTTACATCGTGATGCGCTACGTCGACGGGACCGACCTGTCGACGGTGCTCCAGCAGCACGGAGCACTGCCCGCGGAGCGCGCCGTGGCGATCACCGAGCAGGTGGCCGCCGCGCTGGATGCCGCGCACCGCAAGCACCTGCGCCACCGGGACGTCAAGCCGTCGAACGTCCTGCTGGAACCGGGGGCGCGCCACGGGACCGACCACGCCTGGCTGTTCGACTGGGGCATCGCCCAGCCGATCACCGCGCAGCAGATCACCCGCCTCGGCCAGGTGGTCGGCACCCCGCACTACATCGCGCCGGAGCGGCTGGCCGGTGAACGGCCCGCCGACCACCGGGCGGACGTCTACTCGCTGGCCGTGGTGCTCTACGAGTGCCTGGCCGGGCGGCGGCCGTTCGAGGGCGACGAGGTGGTCGTGCTCGCCGGGCACCTGCACCGCGCGCCCGCCCCGCTGCCGGCCGCGGTGCCCGCGGGCCTGCACGCCGTGGTGGCGAAGGGCTTGGCCAAGAACCCGGCCGAGCGCTACCAGGCGGCCGGCGAACTCGCCTCCGCCGCGCGCGCCGCGCTGGAGGCGGAGCGGGCGGCGCCCGTCAGGCCGGCTC
>NZ_JBHWIE010000493.1:0-4340 GCF_042732085.1 Actinosynnema sp. NPDC059797 | reverse complement strand
TGACCGTGAGGTGTCTTCGACAGGCGAGACGCTGATCATGTACCGCGTGGCCGAGGATGGTCTGTCGTTCGCCGGTACCTGAAGGACGGCCATGGTCATGGCCGCGTCCGGCCCTACAGGGGCGAGCGGACCGGGCTGCCGCCCCTGTAGGGCCGGACCACCGCTTCCCTGCTCGCGCTGGGAGGATCGACGGCCTGCCATTCGGTGAACCGTCCGTGATCCCTGTGATCGACACGGCGCCGTTTCGGTCGAGGATCCCTGTGTTCGAAGTCTGCGCAGGTGGAGGAGTCGACAACCCATGGTGTTGGCCTGGTGACTGTGGGTGCCCTGTGCCACGCTCACGCGGGGAGGAGGGAGCCGATGGCCTCGACCCGGGAGGTGGCCGCACGGGTTCGGGCCGCGTGCGCGAAGGGGGAGCTGGCGCGGGCCGCGCTGGAACAGGCCGAAGACCTGACCCGGGAAGCGCACGACATGCTGGCCCGTGCGCTGGAGGGCGCACGTCACCTCGAAGCGGACGGCATGCGGGTGCTGGCCAAGTTCCAGGGGGTGATGGACGCCTGCAAGGGTCACTACTGGCCGCTGCTCAACGAGGCCGTGAAAGCTGCCGGGAGTTACGCGGACCATTTGGCGATCGACGGCGCCCCGAACCCCGCTCCGACTGTTCAGCACCCTCCACCGCCCTCGGCACGACCGTCGCGACCGCCGCCACCCCGTCAGGCTGAACCGGCCGACCCGCCCGTGATCCCGCCTGAACGCATCGAACAACTACGCCGTGAACTGCCCGATCCCATCGGGAAAGGGGGACAGGGCCGCAAGGTCCACGGCCGTGTCGTCTATCCGGACGGCAGGGTGGAAGAGATGGTCAGCGGTCGCGACGACGACTGGCGGCTGGCGGACGAACGGCTGAAACGGTTGGGGATGCCGTTTCGCTCCACGAAGACGTCCGACGTGGAGATGAAGTTGGCCGCGCGCATGGCCGAGCATGGGATCGGGCACGCGACGGTCGTGATCAACTGGACGCCGTGCAAAGGCCCGTTCGGGTGTGACACCCTCGTCCCGGTCCTGCTTCCCCAGGGAAGCACGCTCACCGTTTACGGCGTGACCGCGAACGGGACGAAGTTCCGCAAGCGATACACAGGAGGTGCCCGACCGTGGTGGCGAAGCTAGAGGCGTGGTTCGACGTGGAAGACGACGGGCCGACCACCGTCACCACAGCCGCTGAACTGGACGCCGTGTTGGACACGGTGACCGGGTGGCCCGGTCCGAACACGGTCCAACTCATCCTCGCCGGACATCCCGAACGCGGGATGCTGGACGTGGGATTGGACGCCGAACACGGACGCGGTGTCCTCTACTATGCCGGTCCCACCGCGCCGGACGGATGTTGCACCCAGGGCTCCCACACGGCAAACGAAGCGCCGCTCTACTACTACATGGGATCGGATACCGAATTCCCCGCTGACGCGGAAATCCCACTGGACGCGGTGCGCCATGCCGCCCACGAGTACATGACCACCGGAGGCGAGCGACCGACCGAGGTGCAGTGGCAGACCTGGCCCGCTTGAACCCCGGCGGGTTCACGGCGTGATCACCGGGTCAGAGCGGTCCGTGTCCAACTTCATGCGCCGTGCACGGCCGCCAGGTCGATGACGTAGCGACCCTGGGCGCGCTCACCGGCCCACACCGGACCAGCGAATCCACGACGCTGTACGCCGACAGACCACCCCCGCTCGCGTGGAGGCGCGCACCTGTCTCTACCAGTGTGGATGAAGTTGACGGACCCCGCTTGCGGCGAGCGCACAGGTTGGCAGCATTCGTGAGGCTTCATCGGGTGCGAGTACCCCGCTCGGGTGGGCAGCACCATCCCCGGTGAAGATCGCCGACACCTACAGTGGCGACTAGGGGTAGGTGCGTGCGTCGTGGTCGTATGCCTGGTTCAGCTCTTCGTCGGTGATCTGCTTGTCTGTCCGCAATGTGCTGTCCTCGGCGAGCCCGGCCACGTTGACCACGCCCCACACGGCGTGTGTGAGCGCGGCGTACTCGGTGTTGACTGTGCGCCGAGGGCTTCGGAGAGCCTGCGCTCCGGTTGGGTGACGTGGGCGGCCTGGCGAGCCAGGCGGGTGTTGGCCAGGTCGGCTTGCATCGAGTCGATCTGACCGGCCGCCACGTCCTATGGTCCATCCCCGCTCGCGCGGGGAGCACGGCTGCTCGGAGTCGTAGGCGCGCTTGGCCCAGGGACCACCCCCCGCTCGCGCGGGGAGCACCCAGCGGGGCGACTGATCCTGCCTGCACGGAGCGGACCACCCCGCTCGCGCGGGGAGCACGAGGGTGTCAACGCTGAGTGGGAGGTTGAACCAGGACCACCCCCGCTCGCGCGGGGAGCACGTCCGCGACGTGTACGGCACGACGCAGACCGGGGGACCACCCCCGCTCGCGCGGGGAGCACCATGAAGCGCGACGAGCTGGCGGCCCGCAACCGCGGACCACCCCCGCTCGCGCGGGGAGCACGCCAGGTAGTTCGCGTTCATCCAGTGCGTGTGCGGACCACCCCCGCTCGCGCGGGGAGCACCCCGCCGAACCGGACCGCTACCCGGCCGGCCGGGGACCACCCCCGCTCGCGCAGGGAGCACTCCTCGATCGACTCTAGGAACGCCAGCGGCCACGGACCACCCCCGCTCGCGCGGGGAGCACCCCCAGCCGCCCCGGCCGCTCGGCTTCCACGAGGGACCACCCCCGCTCGCGCGGGGAGCACACCGCCAGCCCTTACCGGCTCACCGACGCCGACGGACCACCCCCGCTCGCGCGGGGAGCACGCCCGGACTTGGGCAGCGGTCCGGGGTCGATGGGGGACCACCCCCGCTTGCGCGGGGAGCACGTGCTGGTACTCCTTGGCCGCGAACGTGCCGTGCGGACCACCCCCGCTCGCGCGGGGAGCACATGGCCGCGCCCGGCGTCAGCGGGTAGGTGAGCGGACCACCCCCGCTCGCGCGGGGAGCACCGTCCGGTGCCGGGCGTGGCGGCGGCGGGAAGGGGACCACCCCCGCTCGCGCGGGGAGCACGGCTACGACGAGCTGAAGGCCAAGGCCGCGGAGGGACCACCCCCGCTCGCGCGGGGAGCACTCGGAGTTGCGGTTGCCGAAGACCGCTTCGGCCGGACCACCCCCGCTCGCGCGGGGAGCACCCGAGCACGGCGGCGACCTGGCGCGCCGAGGGCGGACCACCCCCGCTCGCGCGGGGAGCACACCGCGCGCCCGCGCTCTCGTCCCCGGCCCGACGGACCACCCCCGCTCGCGCGGGGAGCACAGCGAGGCCCCCGGGTTGGGCGCCTCCCACACCGGACCACCCCCGCTCGCGCGGGGAGCACCCGGACGTCGCGATCGTGTTCCACCGCACCGCGGGACCACCCCCGCTCGCGCGGGGAGCACTCCTCCCACGACAACGTGGCCTCTGGGCTGGCCGGACCACCCCCGCTCGCGCGGGGAGCACCGCACCGACTCCCGTTGGAGCGACCGTGAGGGCGGACCACCCCCGCTCGCGCGGGGAGCACGCGCACCACGCCCGGTTCATCGTCGTGGACGAAGGACCACCCCCGCTCGCGCGGGGAGCACTGGATCGCCCGCCACCCGCACGGCCGCGGCGAGGGACCACCCCCGCTCGCGCGGGGAGCACGCACCTGCTGGAGCGCGTCCCGTTCGCCACCGCGGACCACCCCCGCTCGCGCGGGGAGCACCCACCGAGACCAACGACGCGCTGCGCGCCGAGCGGACCACCCCCGCTCGCGCGGGGAGCACTCCAGCGCGGCCGCGGTGGCGGCGGAGACCGGCGGACCACCCCCGCTCGCGCGGGGAGCACCGGGCGGCTCGGGAGCGGGAGTGCGGGGACAGGGGACCACCCCCGCTCGCGCGGGGAGCACTTCGGGAACCACGGCTGGACGCTGGTGGCGTTCGGACCACCCCCGCTCGCGCGGGGAGCACGCCACGACCCCGCCCCCGACGCCAGGAGGACCCGGACCACCCCCGCTCGCGCGGGGAGCACGAGCACGTCGCGCCACGTGCCGGTCCACTCCGGGGACCACCCCCGCTCGCGCGGGGAGCACGGTGGTAGCTCTTGCCGTTGGTCTTGAGGGCGGGGACCACCCCCGCACGCGCGGGGAGCACGGCCCGCCGATACGCGGCATGCGCCGGCCCTCGGGACCACCCCCGCATGCGCGGGGAGCACCACGTTCCCGAGCCCGCCGCCCCGGAGGTTTGAAGACCACCCCCGCATGCGCGGGGAGCACTTGGCCTGCGGTGATGCATCTTGGCCACACCACGGACCACCCCCGCATGGGCGGGGCGCAC
>NZ_JBHWIE010000492.1:0-4345 GCF_042732085.1 Actinosynnema sp. NPDC059797 | reverse complement strand
GGACCTGGTGCGCGACGCGTCGCGGCAGGCCACCGCCGCGCTGGGCGCGGACCACCCCGCCGAGCAGGAGCTGGACGACCAGCGGCGGGCGTGCGAGGCGCTGGTGTCCGGCGCCGGTCCCGACCCGTCGTTCGAGCGCGGCTACGCCTCGTTCGCCGACGCGGGCCGTTCGCTGGCGACGGCGAAGCCCGGTGCGCCATCGGTGCGCCAGAGCGTGCCGGCGACGGCGGAGTGGCCCGTGGGCACCCTGCTGCACCGGCTGCGGGACACCAGCCGGCAGGAGCTGATGAACCTCGGCACCACCGTCCGCTACGCCGCCGACCGCGAGATCATCGTGCAGGACGCCACCGACACGCACGCGTTCCTGCTGCTCGACGGCGTGGTCAAGGTGCTGGTCACCGACGAGGCGGGCGACAGCGCCGTGCTGACCGTGCGGGTGGCGGGCGACCTCGTGGGCGAGATGGCCGCGATGGACCACAAACCGCGGTCGGCGACCATCGTGACGTGCGGCGACGTGGTGGCGAAGCTGATCACCAGCGCCGAGCTGCACAGCTTCCTGCACCGCCGCAACGACGGGTTCGTCGAGCTGATCGGCGTGATCGACGACCAGCTGCGCTGGGCCAACCGCCGCCGCCGCGACTTCCTCTCCCACACCGCCGCCGAGCGGGTGGCGCGGGTGCTGGCGGAGCTGGTCGGCGCGCACGGCAGGCAGGAGCTGGGCGGCTGGGTGCTCGGCATCCCGCTGACCAAGGTGGAGCTGGCCTCGATCGCGGGCATGAAGCCGCGCACGGCGGAGAAGGCGTTCGCCGACCTGCGCAAGGCCGGCGTGGTGGTCAGCCACCTGCGGCGCGACGTGGTGGTGCCCGACCTGGACCTGCTGCGGCGGTTCGCGCGGATGTGACGGCGCGGGGGGCCGGGCGTCGAACCCGGCCCCCGCTTCAGCCGAGCCGGCGCCGGACGCGGTCGGCGTCGGCCTCGCGGCCCTGCCGCCGGTACAGCCCCAGGGCCTCCTGCCACGCGGCGCGGGCCCGCTCGTGCTCGCCGAGCGCGGCGTGGGGGTGGCCGAGGCGGTCGAGGGTGTCGGCGACCCGGGAGGTGTTGCCGAGGGCGCGGAACAGGTCGGCGGCCCGCCGGTAGTGGTCGACGGCCTCGTGGTGCCGGCCGGTGCGGTGGGCGAGGTAGCCCAGGCCGTCCAGGGCGTCCGCCTCGCCCGCCGGGTCGTGGTGGCGCCGGTGCAGGTCGAGGGCCGCCCGGCAGTGCTCGCGGGCGGTGTCGTGGTCGCCGAGGTGGGCCGCGTGCCTGCCCACCGCGTTGAGCGCGAGGGCTTCCCACACCGGCAGGTCGAGCGCGCGGAAGAGGTCCAGGGCGTGGTGGGCGTGCTCCAGCGCCCGCCGGTGGTCCCCCTGCTGCCCCCACGCCCAGGCGAGGGCGTGGTGGGTGCGTGCCCGCTGGGCGGGGTCGTGGTGGCGCTCGGCCATCGCGAGGGACCGGTGCAGGTGCTCGGTGGTCCGCCCGTACCGCCCCAGCGCGGCGTGGGCGAGGCCGAGGTGCCGGTGGGCGAGGATGCCGGCGGCGGGATCGGGCAGGTGCTCGGCCGCGCGGGCGGCGGCCTGCCAGGCGGCCAGGTTGTCGTGGCGGTGGTGGCGCCACTGGTGGTAGGTCATCAACGTCCAGGCCAGGTCCCAGACGGCTTGGTGGCGGTGGTGCGCGGCTGCGGTCCGCTGGGCGGCGAGCAGGTGGGCGTGGTGGGCGTCCAGCCAGGCCAGCGCGGTGGGGAGGTCGGGCAGCGGGTGCGGGTGCGCGCCGGGGGCGGGCGGGTCGAGCCGGATCGGCCGGCGGTGGGGGTGCAGGAGGCGTTCGGCGGCGAACGCGGTGTGCAGGTAGGCGTCCACCACCCGTTCGAGCGCCGCTGCCCGCACCGGTTCGGGCAGCTCGTGGGCGGTGGTGGCGGCGTAGGCGCGGACCAGGTCGTGCATCGCGTAGCGGCCTCGCGGGCGCCGTTCGAGCAGGCAGTGCTCCTCCAGGGCTCGCAGGGCCTTGCGCGCCCGCGCTTCGGGCAGGCCCGTGAGGGAGGCGGCGGCGGGCAGGTCGACGTCCGGGCCCGGGGCGATGCCCAGGAGCGCGAACGCGGTGCGCTGGTCGTCGGTGAGGCGGCACAGGGACCAGGACAGCACCGCGGGCAGGCTCGCGGCGGGGTCGTCGTCGTCCAGCACGTCCAGGCCCAGCTCGCGCAGCTCGGCGGCGAACTCGGCCAGCGGGATCGCGGGGTGGGTGGCGGCGTGGCGGGCGGTGATCGCCAGGGCCAGCGGGTGGCGACCGCACAGCTCGACCAGTTCGCCGGTGGCCCCGGGTTCGGCCTCGACGCGCCGGCCGAGACGCGCGGCCAGCAGCGCGTGGGCCTCGACGTCGGTGAGCACGTCCAAGGACAGGTGGCGGGCGCCGTGCCGGTCGATCAGCGACGGCAGCGTGGTGCGGCCGGTGACCAGCACGGCGCAGGTCGGGCTGCCGGGCAGCAGCGGCACCACCTGGTCGGCAGCGGCCGCGTTGTCGAGCACCACCAGCACCCGCCTGCCCGCGACCAGACCCCGGTACAGCGCGGCGAGGGCGTCGAGATCAGCGGGCAGGCCGCCGGGGTCGGCGCCCAGGGCGGTGAGGAAGCCGCGCACCGCGTCGGCCGGTTCGGTCGGCCGCCCGGTCGGGCTGAAGCCGCGCAGGTCGACGAACAGCTGACCGTCCGGGAAGCGGTGCAGGTTGCGGTGCGCCCAGGCCAGGACCAGCCAGGTCTTGCCGATCCCGCCCACGCCGCCGATGGCCGAAACCACCACCGCCGCGCCCTCCCCCGGGTCGACGGCCAGGGCCCGGTCCAGCGCGGCCAGTTCCGCCGCCCGCCCGGCGAACGCCTCCGGGGCGGCGGGCAGCTGACGCGGCACCACCACCCGGGTCGACGGCGGCGCGTGCAGGTGCACGTCGCCGTGCACGACCCCGGCCTGCACCACCCCGCCCCCGCTGCCCGACACCGCGTTGCGCACCTCGGGGCCTCCGCCGTCGCGGGCGGCGAGGTGCTCCGTCCCGGGCACGACAACCACCCCCGTCAGGTCACGGGCTGATGGTCCCCAGCGTGGCACCGCGCCGCGGCTCCGCCGGTCGGCGCGGGCGGAATTCACCCGACCGCTCGAACCCCCGCCGGTTCCGGTCCCGGGCCGCCGCCGGAGGTCGGGGCGCCGGTCCGGACGAGGTCAGGCGAACCAGCCGTCGACCAGCGCGTTGCGGAACTTGCCCGAGGGGTCGAGCCGCCGCCGGAGGTCGGCGAACCGGTCCCGGTGCGGGTAGCGGGCGGCGACGTCGGTCAGCTCGGTCAGCTTGCCCCAGTGCGGGCGCGGGTCCCAGGGGCCCAGGGCGTCCTCGATGCGGCGCAGCGCCGCGCGCACCCCTTGGTCGTCGGGTCGCCAGGTGAAGTGGAAGGCGACGCTGTCGCGGCCGTGGACCATGCTCAGCCACTGGGTGTCGGCGGCGACCGTGCGGATCTCGGAGGTCAGCAGGAGCGGCGTGATGTGCTCCCTGATGGCGTCGAGGGCCTTGAGCGCGTCGGCGGTGTGCTCGCGGGCGACGAAGTACTCGGACTGGAGCTCCGCGCCGACGCTGGGGGTGAAGTCGGCTCGGAAGTGCGGCAGCCGCTCGTGCCACGGGCCCGGTTCGCCGAGCTGGGCGGTGCAGTGGACGGTCGGCTGGCCGGGCACCGGGTGGAGCGGTTCGGTGGCCTCGGTCGCGCCGGTCCAGGTCAGGTCGGGCCGGTCGTCGGTGGTGCGGCGCTTGGTGAACACGTGGGCCACGCCTTGCCAGGTGGTGAAGGCGCTGACGCTGTAGGCGCTGGAGAACACGGCGTCGGCGTGCTCGACGAGGGCGTCGAAGGGCATGTCGTCGAACACCCGCTGCTCGACGTCGAACGCGGGGACGACGTCGAGGGTCATCGCGGTGACCACGCCCAGGGCGCCGAAGGAGACCACCGCGCCGTCGAAGTCCTCGTCCCGGCCTCGGGTGAGGGTCGTGGTGGCGCCGTCGGCGGTGACCAGGTCGATCTCGCGGACCAGGCTCGCCAGGGACGGGACGTCGTTGCCGGAGCCGTGGGTGGCGGTCGCGCAGGCGCCCGCGATGGTGATGTGCGGCAGCGACGGCATGGCGGGCAGGGCCAGGTCACGGGCCTGGAGGAGGTCCGCGAGGCGGGCGAGCTTCGTGCCGGCGCCGACCCTGGCGGTGTGGCCGTCGGTCTCGAACACCTCGGGCAGGCCGTCGAGGCTGATCAAGGTGCCGGTGGTGTCGGCGATGGTGCTGAAGGAGTGCCCGGTGC
>NZ_JBHWIE010000491.1:0-4368 GCF_042732085.1 Actinosynnema sp. NPDC059797 | reverse complement strand
GGACGTGACCGAGCAGGACCCCGCTGGGCAGGACCCCGCTGGTCAGAACCCCGCTGGTCAGAACCCCGCTGGTCAGGATCCCGCTGGTCAGGAGGCGGGTCGGGACGCCGGGCGGGACCTCGTCGACCAGGGGACGGCGATCGCCGTCATCGGCATGGCCGGGCGCTTCCCCGGCGCCCCCGACGTGGCCCGGCTGTGGCGCAACGTGCTCGACGGCGTCGAGTCGATCCGCCGGCTGACCGACGACGAGCTGGACGCCGCCGGGGTGGACCCGGTCCTGCGGGCCGACCCCCGCTACGTCCGCGTGGCCGCGCCGGTCGACGGCGTGGAGGAGTTCGACGCCGCGTTCTTCGGCTACAGCCCGCGCGAGGCCGAGCTGGCCGACCCGCAGCACCGGCTGTTCCTGGAGTGCTGCTGGGAGGCGCTGGAGGTGGCGGGCTACGCGTCGGCGCGCTACGACGGGCTGATCGGGGTGTTCGGCGGGGCGAGCATCAGCACCTACTGGCACCGGATCAGCTCCGACCGGGAGCTGTTCAGCTCCATCAACGAGTACCAGGCGATCATCGGCGGCGACAAGGACGCCCTGACCACGATGGTGTCCTACAAGCTCGGCCTGCGCGGCCCGAGCATCGCGGTGCAGACCTTCTGCTCCACCTCCCTGGTCGCGGTCCACCTCGCGTGCCAGAGCCTGCGCACCGGGGAGAGCGACGTGGCGCTCGCGGGCGGCGTCACGGTGCGCGTGCCCGACCGGGTCGGGCACCTGTACCAGGAGGGCGGCATGGGCAGCCCGGACGGGCACGTGCGCAGCTTCGACGCGCGGGCGGCCGGCAGCATGTTCGGCGACGGCTCCGCCGTGGTCGCGCTCAAGCGGCTGTCCGACGCGGTGGCCGACGGGGACGACGTGGTCGCGGTGATCCGGGGCTCGGCGGTGAACAACGACGGCTCGGTCAAGGTCGGCTTCACCGCGCCCAGCGTCGGCGGCCAGGTCGCCGTGATCCGGCGGGCGCTGGCCGACGCCGGGCTGTCGCCGGAGGACATCGGCTGCGTGGAGGCGCACGGCACCGCGACCGAGCTGGGCGACCCGATCGAGGTCGCCGCGCTGAACGCGGTGTTCGGACCCGGTCGGCCGGGCACGTGCGCGCTGGGGTCGGCGAAGACCAACGTCGGTCACCTGGACCACGCCGCCGGGGTGGCCGGCCTGATCAAGGCCGCGCTGTCGGTGCGGCACGGGGTGATCCCGCCCAGCCTGCACTTCGAGCGGCCCAACCCCGAGATCGACTTCTCGGCGGGCCCGTTCTACGTCAACACCGAGCTGCGGGAGTGGCCGGACCGCGACGGGCCGCGCCGCGCCGGGCTGAACTCGCTCGGGCTCGGCGGCACCAACGCGCACGTGGTGGTGGAGGAGCCACCGCCCCCGCCGCCCGCCGACCCGCCGGGCAGGCCGCACCAGCTGCTGGTGTTCTCGGGCCGCGCCGACGCCGCCGTGGACGAGCTGGTCGCCTCCGTGGCCGACGTCCTCGCCGACGACGGGGTGGCGTTGGCCGACGCCGCCTACACGCTCCAGGTGGGGCGGCGCGAGTTCGAGCACCGCCGCGCCGTGGTGGCCGCCGACACCGCCGAGGCGGTCGCCGCCCTGCGCGCCGGGGAGGTCTTGTCCACCGCGGACGTCGAGTTCGAGGTGGACCGGCCGGTGGCCTTCGTGTTCCCGGACGCCGCCGCCGACGCGGAGGACCTGTACGAGCGGGAGCCGGTGTTCCGCGCGGCCGTCGACGAGTGCCGGGCGCTGCCGGACCGGGGCCCCGCGGCCGAGGCGTTCACCACCGGGTACGCGCTGGCGCGGCTGCTGACGAGCTGGGGCCTCCGGCCGGACGCGCTGGCCGGCCACGGCGCGGGCGAGTGCGTGGCCGCGTGCCTGTCCGGCGCGCTGACGCTGCCGGAGGCGGTGCGGCTGGCGGTCGAACGCGCCCGCCTGGCCCCGTCCGAGCTGGCGGAGTGGGCGCGGGCGAACCTGGACCCGGCCGTGCCGACGATCCCGTACGTGTCGGGCACGACCGGCGAGTGGGCGTCGGCGTCCCCCGAGGACTGGGGGCGTGAGCCGGGCGCGGAGCCGGTGGACCTGGTGGACGCCGTCACGCGCGGGTCGAGCAGGATCGCCGTGCGGGTGGGCGCCGGTCGGCTCGCCGGGGCCGTGCCGACCCTGGCGGAGGACGGCGGGGACCGGCAGCGGTCGGTGCTGACCGCCGTGGCCCGGTTGTGGCTGGCCGGGGTGCCGGTGGACTGGGCCGGCCTGCACGCGGGCGAGCGCCGCCGCCGGGTGCCGCTGCCCACCTACCCGTTCCAGCGCCGCCTCTACTGGCTGGCGCCCACCGAACCGGCGGCGCAGGGCGGCGCCGGGAAGGCGCTGAGCGCCCTGAGCCGCGAAGACCCGGACCGCTGGCTGTACCTGCCCGCGTGGCGGCAGACCGCTCCGCCCGCGCCGGCCGCCGGTGGCGGTGCGCCGTGGCTCGCGCTGGTCGGCGGGCCCGCGGGCGAGGCGGTGGCCGACGCCGTGGCCGAGGAGGTGGGTCGCTCCGGCGGCGAGGTGATCCGGGTGCGGCCCGGTGACGGGTTCGCCGTGCTCGACGACGGCTCGCACACCGCCCGGCCGGACAGCCGCGCCGACCTCAAGGCGGTCCTGGCGCGGCTGTGGGAGGCCGACCGGCGGCCACGCCGCCTGCTGCACCTGCTCACCCTGGACACCGACCCCGGCGCCCCGGCGGAGCAGGTCCTCGACCGCGGTTTCCACAGCGTCGTCGCCCTCGCCCAGGCGCTCCAGGACCTGGGCACCGGCGAGGTCCGCGTCGACGTGGTCACCCGCGGCACGCAACGGGTCCTCGGCGACGAGCCGCTGCTGCCCGAGCAGGCCGCCGTCGTCGGGCCCTGCCGGGTCGTGCCGCTGGAGTCCCCGACCACGGCCTGCCGGCTGATCGACGTGGTGCTGCCCGACGACCGCACCCCGCCCGCCGGCCTGCTCGCCGAACTCGCGGCCGAACCGGAGGACCGGGCGGTGGCGCTGCGCGCCGGCAGGCGCTGGGTGCCCGCCTACGAGCCGGTCCCCGCGCCACCCGCGCCGCCGTCACCGGTCCGCGACGGTGGCGTCTACGTGGTGACCGGCGGTCTCGGCGGCATCGGGCTGGCCATGGCCGAACGGCTCGCGCGGGCCGCCCGCGCCAGGGTCGTCCTGCTCGGCCGCACCGGTCTGCCCCGGCGCGCGGACTGGCCCGCGCTGCTCGCGGACGACCAGCTCGACGCCGACGTGCGCCGTCGCGTCGAGGGCGTCCGGCGGATCGAGGCGACCGGTGCGGAGGTGCTGGTCCTCGCCACCGACGTCGGTGACGAGGAGGAGGTGCGCGCCGCGCTGGCGACGGCGCGGGAGCGGTTCGGGCCGATCACCGGCGTCCTGCACGCCGCGGGCGTGCCCGGTCTGGGGCTGCTGCCGTTCAAGCAGCGCGAGGCCGCCGACCGGGTGCTGCGCCCCAAGGTCGCGGGCACGCGGGCGCTGGAGCGCGCCCTCCGGGACGACCCGGTCGAGTTCGTGGTGCTGTTCTCCTCCATCACCTCGCTCACCGGCGGCGGCCCCGGCCAGGTGGACTACTGCGCCGCCAACGCCTTCCTCGACGCCTGGGCCCACCGCGCCGCCGACGACGGGCGGCGCGTGGTGGCGGTCGACTGGGGAGAGTGGCGGTGGAACGCCTGGGACGTGGGCCTCGCCGGGTACGACGCCCGGGTGCGGGAGTTCTTCCGCGTCACCAGGGAGCGCTTCGGCATCGACTTCGACGAGGGGTGGGCGGCGCTGACCGCGGCGCTGGCCACCGGGCTGCCGCAGGTCGTGGTGTCCACCCAGGACTTCCGCGCGGTGGCGGACCTCGGCGGCCTGTTCACCACCGAGGCGGTGCGCCGCCAGGGGCCGGCCGAGCGCCACCCGCGCCCCGACCTCACCACGACGTTCGTGGCGCCGGGCACGCCCGTCGAGCGGACCGTCGCGGACATCTGGGCGGACGCGCTCGGCGTGGCCGAGATCGGCGTCCGCGACAACTTCTTCGAACTCGGCGGCAACTCGCTGGTCGGCGTGGACGTGGTGACCCGCGTCCGGGCCGCCTTCCCGGGCGCGGACCTCGCGCCGCACGCGCTCTACGAGGCGCCCACGGTGCGGGCGCTGGCCCGGCTCGTCGGCGGCGAGGGCGACGCGCGCGACGGCCGCGAGCAGGACGACAGGCAGGCACGCGGCGCCCGGCGCAGGCAGGCGCTCGGACAGGTGAGGAGCCGGACGTGACCGAGCAGGACCCCGCTGGGCAGGACCCCGCTGGTCAGAACCCCGCTGGTCAGAAC
>NZ_JBHWIE010000490.1:0-4378 GCF_042732085.1 Actinosynnema sp. NPDC059797 | reverse complement strand
GACGAGGACCTGGCGCGGCGGCTGGTCGAGGACCTGACCGGGCCGGGGCGCGGCGTGCTGCCGGAAGAGGAGGCGAGCGTCGAGACGCCGGGGGACGCGCTGGTCCGGGAGCTGCTGGCGGAGCGCGGCTGGCGCCCGGGCGAGCCGTGGACGCCGCTGCGCCGCGACCTCGTGGAGCCGGTGGAGGACCCCGGCGTCAGGGTCGAGGTGGTCGGTCCGGGGGGCGCGCGCGAGCGGGCCGAGGTGCAGCGGGCGTCGTTCGAGGGGTCGACGTTCACCGAGGAGCGCTGGCGGGAGATGGCCGCCGGGTCGCCGTACGCCCTGGCCCGGTGCCTGGTCGCCCGGGACGAGCGGGGCGAGGCGGTGGCGGCGGTGACGGTGTGGTCGGCCGGTCCGGGCAGGCCCGGGTTGCTGGAGCCGATGGGCGTGCGCCCGGAGCACCGCGGTCGCGGTCACGGGAGGGCGATCACCGTCGCCGCGGCGGCCGCGCTGCGGGAACTGGGCGCGTCGAGCGCGGTGGTCTGCACCCCGAGCACCAACGTCGCCGCCGTCGCCACCTACGAGTCGGCGGGCTTCCGTCGGCTCCCCGAGATCCACGACCTGCGCCGCCCTTGATCCACGGCCCGGCGGCCGGCGGCCCGTCACCTAACCTGGGCGGTCAACGGATCACGAGGGGGTGGGTGGTGGACGCGCTGCCCGAGGGGACCGCGGTCGTCGCGCGCTGGAGCTTCGTCGCCGACACCGAGCACAGCTGGGTCACCGGCGAGGTGCTGGTGCGCGGCGACGGCGTGCTGCTGCGCCGCTACGGCGGCAGCAGCAGCCGCGGCGGCCGGACGACCTGGCGGTTCCACGCCTGGGAACCGGTGGGCTGGTGGCCCGGCGAGACCGACCCCGACGCCGCGCTGCGCGTGCTCAAAGGACGGGGCTACGACCTGTCCGCGTCCAGCCCGGTGCCGGTGGACGAGGACGAGGCCGGGCCGTTCGACGGCTATCCCGAGGCCGCCACCTACCTCTGAGCGGTCCACCACCGGGCGCCGACCCGGTCGGGCGCCGGAGGAACCCGCGCCCGGACCGGGTTCGGACGACCTACGCCCCCAGCGCCACCACCTGCGCGGCCACCTCCGCCGGCGCCTCCAGCGGCAGCATGTGCCCCGCGTCCTCCACCACCACCGACTCACCGCCCACCACCGCGGCCAGCTCCTTGGCGTTCGACTCGGGCACCAGCCGGTCCTCGTCGCCCACGATGGCGATCACCGGCCGCTCCCCCGCCACGGTCAGCGCGGCCTCCCGGTCGTACCGGTCGACCGCCGGGCGGAACAGGGCGATGGTCTCCGGCCAGTGCGCCCACACCATGTCCGCGGTCAGGTCGACGTCCTCCTGCCGCGGCTCGTCGCCGAACAGCCACCAGCGCAGGCCCGCCGTCTTGGCCGGCTCGATCTTCTCCCGGATGGTGCGCACCAGCGGCCCGAACGCCCGCTCCAGCTCGCGCACCAGCTTGCCCAACGCCTTCGGCCACGCCAGCGACGTCTCGGCCAGGCCGGTCGAGGCGGTGGACACGAACACCACGCCCGCCACCCGCTGCCGGTACAGGCGGGGCCGCCGCTCGGCCATCGCCATCGCCGCCATGCCGCCCATCGAGTGACCGACGACCACCACCCGCCCGTCCGGCACCAGCCGCTCGATCACCTGGCCGAGGTCGTCGCCGAGCTGCTCGATCGTCGCCGTCCCCTTGTCCGCGGGCGACGACGCGCCGTGGCCGCGGTGGTCGTAGGCGATGACCTGCACCGACTCGGGCAGCGCCGCCACCACGCGGTGCCAGCTGCGGTGGTCCAGCGCGTAGCCGTGCGCCAGCACGGCGGTCAGCTCGGCCTCGGGCGGACCGCTGCGCACCACGTTCAGCTCGGCCCCGTCCTCCAGCAGCAACCGCTCGGTCGCCATGCCGCTACCCCTTCCGTCGGCAGTCTTGCTTAACCAACGAGTAGGTAAGCGGTTCGTCACGCCCCGGGCGGCTCCACGTGCGCGGGAGCCGCCCGGGGGCGCTTCAGAACGGCCAGTCGGCGTCGCGGCCCGCCTCGAGCAGCGGCACGGCCCGGAAGGTCGCGTCGGACAGGCCGCCGAACTCGTGCCTGTTCCCGCCGCCGGTGGCGTAGGCCGCCGGGCGGTAGCCGACCAGGTTGAACCCGTACAGCGGCACGTGCCCCGGCACCGCCGCCGAGACCTCCCGGCCACCCGGTCCGGTCACGGTCTGCATGTCGGAGATCACGAACACGCGGTCGTGGCCCCGGTAGGTCGCCCGCAGCGCGCCGGCGACGTCGGTGCCGTGGCCCGCCTCGCCGACCCTGTCCACCAGCCCGGCCACGCCCTTGAGCACCGAGCCGCCCGCCGGGTGCTCGTGGCGGAACACGCCGGTGGCGAACCCGTGCAGGTCCACCCGCTCGCCCTTGGCGGCCAGCGCCACCCCGAACACCGCCGCCGCCTTGACGGCCGTCATCCGGGACCGCTGGGACAGCGCGTTCTGCATGGAGCCCGAGGTGTCGACTAGCACCAGCGACCGCCCCGGCAGCGGTGGCAGGTTCCGCAGCGAGGCCCGGAGAGCCAGGTCCAGCGCGTGACCCCACCGCAGGCTGGGCGCGGTCTCGAAGGCGGACAGGAACCGGAACGGGAACTGCCGCGAGCGCGCGACCTCGCCGGGGTCGGCCAGCCGGGCCGCGACCCGCTCGGCCACCTCGTCGGAGACGCCCGCCTCGTCGAAGTTCCTGAGGTTGCGGAGCAGGGCGGTGTACCCCATGGACGGGATCAGCGCTTCCCACACCTCCTTCGTCATCGGTCCCTGGAGCCAGCCCGCGACCGACTCCCACGTCATGCCCGCGCGCCGCAGCACGTCGGCCGCGCCGGCCGAGGCGAACAGCTCCCGGCGCCGCTCCGCCGGCCACGACATCAGCTCGGCCCGCGCGGTCAGCAGCGGCAGCGCGGCCGGGACGTCGCCGGCGCGGCCGTGCCGCACGTCGAGCGCGTGCCGGAACAGCTCGCCCTGCCAGGCGGCGCGCGGCGAGGGGTGCGCGAGGTCGAGGACGTCGCCGAACCGGAAACCGCGCGCGTCGGAGTCCCACTTGACCAGCGAGCG
Source organism: Actinosynnema sp. NPDC059797 (assembly GCF_042732085.1). NCBI lineage: Bacteria > Bacillati > Actinomycetota > Actinomycetes > Pseudonocardiales > Pseudonocardiaceae > Actinosynnema > Actinosynnema sp. NPDC059797. The sequence continues at coordinate 1,254 of NZ_JBHWIE010000490.1, read as the reverse complement.
CTCGTCGTAGAGGCGGCGCGCGGCGTCGGCGATGCCGCGCTTGACCGGCTTGGGCACGGCGCGGCCGTGCGTGGCGGTCCAGTACGCCAGCAGCTCGCCCGGCTCGTCGGCGCGCCGGAGCACGGAGTCCACGACGGCGCGGTTGGCGACGACGCCGGAGGCGCCCGCGTCCAGGCGCGCCTTGACGAACTCGGCCGCGCCGACGAGGGACGCGGTGCGCAGGTTGCCCTCGCCGCGCAGCCAGCTCAGGAAGCGGGCCGTCCACCCGGGGTCGGTGAGCGCGGCGGCGCGGACCAGGTCCGCGTACCGGGTGTCGCGCTCGCCGGAGGTCTCGTAGAAGGTCTCCTCGCCGCCCATGTTCGAGACCGCGAGCAGGAACAGCTCGGATCGGGTGTCGCGCGCGTACCCCGGGCCGCCCTCGTGCGTGCGGCCGGAGGGTCGGGTCGCGGTCGTGACGGGGCTGGTCGGGCCTCGCCGGCGCAGCCGGAAGTTGAACTTGGACATGGCGAAACCCCCCACGGCAGAGCACGGAGGGGAGCGACGGTTCCACACGTGCCCGAGATCCGAGGTCGGCCGAGGTGCAGCTGCTCTGCCGATTGAGCTACGCCGACCTTCCGGCCGGCGGCGGGACTCGAACCCGCAACACGCCCATTACCAGTGGAAGTAACCCCTGCCTGCGCACCGGGCACGTGCGGAACCGCGCGCTCCCGAGATCAAACCGCCCGCGGTGTGGTTTTCGAGTGACAGTCGAAGTAACCGCGGGCTTCGCACCGGGAGTGCGCGTTCACGGTAAACCGACCGGGAAGCACCCGGAAAACGATTTATCGGGTGGACGCGTCCCCGCACCCGACGACGCCCCCGGCTACTCCGTGATGCACGAGATCCAGTACCGGCCGCCTTCGTGGTGCACGCCGTGGGTCTCGCTGGCGAAACCGGGGAACCGCTGGTCGAACGCCTCCAGCACGCGCAGGTAGCGGGGCAGCGGGCCGTCCGCCGAGCCGACGCGCTCGCCGGGCACCAGCACCGGGATGCCGGGCGGCGTGGTCGTGACCTGGGTGGCCACCACGCGGTCGGCCAGGTCGGGCAGGCCGACGAGTTCGGTCTCGCCGCGGATGAAGCGCTGGTAGGCCTCGGCCGGCGTCATCACCGCCGTGGGCGGTTCGGGGCTGGTGAACGCCTCGTTGAGCAGTCGCACGACCTCGCTGTCGGCGAGGGCGTGGTGCATCTCCTCGCACAGCCGCGGCAGCGACAGCC
>NZ_JBHWIE010000489.1:0-4381 GCF_042732085.1 Actinosynnema sp. NPDC059797 | reverse complement strand
AGCACTCTGGTCGCCGTGGCCCCCTCCTCGAGCGCGATCACCACCCCAGCCAGGGCAAACACCCAACCCGCCGGGCACCCCCCCCCCCCCCCCGTGCCGGGCGGCGGGGGGGCGTTCGCGGGGTCGGTCGGAGGTCAGAGCCGGGTCGCCAGCTCCTCCGCGATCTCGTAGGTGTTCAGCGCCGCGCCCTTGCGCAGGTTGTCACCGCACACGAAGAAGTCCAGCGTGTTCGGGAAGTCCAGCGCCTGCCGCACCCGGCCCACGTACGTGGGGTCCTCGCCCACCACGTCCGCCGGCGTCGGGAACCGCTTCTGCTCCGGGTCGTCCACCAGCACGATGGTCGGCTGCGCCGCGAAGACCTTGTGCGCCTCGTCGACGGTCACCTCGCGGGCGAACGTCGCGTGCACCGCGAGCGAGTGCGTGGTCACCACGGGCACGCGCACGCAGGTCGCCGACACCTTCAGGTCCGGGATGCCGAGGATCTTGCGGGACTCGTTGCGGACCTTCAGCTCCTCGCTGGTCCACCCCTCGTCCTTCAGCGAACCGGCCCACGGCACCACGTTCAGCGCCAGCGGCGCGGGGAACGGCGAGTCGGACACCGGCAGGCCCGCCGCGTCCAGCACCTCCCGCACGTCGCCCGCGCGGACGCCGACCTCCTTGCCGGCCAGCGCCGACACCTCGGCGTACAGGCGGTCGATCGCCTCCTGCCCGCCGCCGGACGCCGCCTGGTACGAGGCCACGACCAGCTCGCGCAGCTCGTACTCGCGGTGCAGCGCGCCCAGCGCCGCCATCATCGACAGCGTGGTGCAGTTCGGGTTGGCGATGATGCCCTTGGGCCGGTTGACGACCTCGTCCGCGTTGACCTCGGGCACCACCAGCGGCACCTCGGGGTCCATCCGGAACGCCGCCGAGTTGTCCACCGCGACCGCGCCGCGCGCCGCCGCGACCGGCGCCCACTCCGCGGACACCGAGTCCGGCACGTCGAACATCGCGACGTCCACGCCGTCGAACACCTCGGGCGCGAGCGCCTGGACGGTCAGCTCCTCGCCGCGCACGGTGATCTTCTTGCCCGCGGACCGCGGCGAGGCGATCAGCCGGATCTCACCCCACGGCACGGACTCCCGGCCGTTGATGATGTCGATCATGACGGTGCCGACGGCACCGGTGGCCCCCACCAGGGCCAGCACAGGACCGGTGCTCATCGCCCACTCCCCGCGTACACCACGGCCTCCTCGTCGCCGCCCAGCTCGAAGGCGTCGTGCAGGGCGCGCACGGCGTCGTCGAGCTGCGTGTCGCGGCAGATGACCGAGATCCGGATCTCCGAGGTGGAGATGATCTCGATGTTCACCCCGGCCGCGGCCAGGGCCTCGCAGAACTGCGCGGTCACGCCGGGGTGCGAGCGCATGCCCGCGCCGACCAGCGAGACCTTGCCCACGTGCTCGTCGTAGAGCACCTGGTCGAAGCCGATCTCCTCGCGCGCCTTCTCCAGCGCGGCCACGGCCCGGGGGCCGTCGTCCTTCGGCAGGGTGAACGTCACGTCGGTGCGGCCGGACACGGCCTGGGAGACGTTCTGCACGACCATGTCGATGTCGAGCTCCGCCTCGGCCACGACGCGGAAGATCCGCGCCGCCATGCCGGGCAGGTCGGGGACCGCGGTCACGGTGACCTTGGCCTCGGACCGGTCGTGCGCGACGCCGGTGATCATCGCCTGTTCCACGGGAAGGTCCTCCACTGACCCGGACACGATGGTCCCGGGCTTGTTGCTGAACGAAGATCGGACGTGCACGGGGACGCCGTACCGGCGGGCGTACTCGACGCAGCGCAGCATGAGCACCTTGGCCCCGCTCGCCGCCATCTCGAGCATCTCCTCGTAGGTGATGGTCTCCAGCCGCTTGGCGTTCGGCACGATGCGCGGGTCGGCGGAGAACACGCCGTCCACGTCGGTGTAGATCTCGCAGACGTCGGCCTTCAGGGCCGCCGCCAGCGCCACCGCGGTGGTGTCGGTGCCGCCGCGGCCGAGCGTGGTGATCTCCTTGCTGTCCTGGCTGACGCCCTGGAAGCCCGCGACGATCGCGATGGCGCCCTCGGACAGCGCGTCCTGGATGCGGCTGGGCGTCACGTCGATGATGCGCGCCTTGCCGTGCACGGACGTGGTGATCACGCCGGCCTGCGAGCCGGTGTACGAGCGCGCCTCGGCGCCCAGCGAGGTGATCGCCATCGCCAGCAGCGACATGGAGATCCGCTCACCCGAGGTGAGCAGCATGTCCATCTCGCGGGCGGGCGGCACCGGGGACACCTGGCGCGCCAGGTCGAGCAGCTCGTCGGTCGTGTCGCCCATCGCGGACACCGCGACGACGACGTCGTTGCCCGCCTTCCGGGTCGCGACGATGCGCTCGGCCACCCGTTTGATCCGCTCGGCGCTTCCGACCGAGGAACCACCGTACTTCTGGACGACGAGCGCCACAGAACCTCTCCTCCCAGGTGCGAAAGCCCAGCTCTTCGGGAGAGTACCTGGCCCAAGGAGTGGACAGGGGGCACCGTGACCCCCACTACGCTCGTCGCCGTGGCAACCCTGGAGGCCGTGCACGTGGAGCCGGAGGACGCGTCGTCGGCGCGCGGGCGGCTGGCGCGCGTGGCCAGACACCGGGTGACGCTGCTCCTCGCGCCCGGCGTGCTGTACCTGCTGGTGCGCGAGCTGGGGCTGCTGGCGCTGGGGTTGATGGCCGACCGGTGGGGCAAGGACGTCACCGGGGCGCTGACCTCGTGGGACGGGCAGTGGTTCCTGGGCATCGCGGGCGGCGGGTACGGGGACGTGCCGAGCGGGCTGGTCGACGCGTTCGGGCGGCGGTCGGCGGAGACGCCGCTGGCGTTCTTCCCCGGCTACCCGTTGCTGGTGCGGTGGCTGGACGCCCTGCCCGGCGTGGGGACGGTGGGCGCGGCGTTCGCGGTGAGCCTGGTCAGCGGCCTGGTCTGCGCCTACGGGCTGGCGCGGCTGGGCGCCTCGGTGTTCGGCGGGTCGCGGCGGGCCGGGCTGGTGCTGGTCGTGCTGTTCGCGGCGTCGCCGATGTCCGTGGTGCTGTCGATGACCTACTCGGAGGCGACGTTCTGCGCGCTGGCGGCGTGGTCGCTGGTCGGCGTGGTGGAGCGGCGCTGGCTGCTCGCCGGGCTGTGCTGCGCGGGCGCGGGGCTGGTGCGGCCCACGGCGGCGGCGCTGGTGCTCGCGGTGTGCGCGGCGGCGGCCGTGGCCGCCTGGCAGCGGCGCGACGGGTGGCGGCCGTGGGCGGGCGGGCTGCTCGCGCCGCTCGGGCTGGCGGGCTACCTGGGGTACGTCGCGGTGGTGACCGGCCGCTGGGACGGCTGGTTCGCGGTGCAGCGGAACGGGTGGGACTCGCGGTTCGACGGCGGGGCGGCGACGTGGAAGTTCGCGCTGCTCGTCCTGGGCGACCCGCGGTCGGTGCTGGAGCTGGCCACGGTGTGGTTCCTGGTGGCGGCCCTGGTGCTGGTGGCGGTGGGCCTGCGGCGCGGGCTGGAGTGGCCGCTGGTCGTGTACGGGGCCGGCGTGCTGGCGATGGACCTCGGGTCGAACGGGCTGATGAACTCCAAGGCGCGGCTGCTGCTGCCCGCGTTCACGCTGCTCCTGCCGGTGGCGCTGGCGCTGGCGCGGCGGCGCAACCCGACGGTGGTGGCGGTGCTGGTGGGCGTGTCGGTGTTCAGCGCGTGGTTCGGCGCCTACGCGATCACGGCTTGGAGGTACGCGATCTGATGGACCTCAACCCCCTGATCGCGGCCCGGTGGAGCCCCCGGGCGTTCGACGCGGCGGCCGAGGTGGACCCCGCGGTCGTCCGGGTGCTGCTGGAGGCGGCCCGGTGGGCGGCCTCGCACGGCAACACCCAGCCCGCGCGGTTCCTCGTCGGGTACCGCGGCGACGACACCTTCGAGCGGATCTTCGCGGCGCTGCGGCCGGGCAACCGGACGTGGGCGGGGCGCGCATCGGTGCTGCTGGTGGGCGCGGTGGTCACGGCCGACGACCGCGGGCCGCTGCCGAACACCGAGTTCGGGCTGGGGTTGGCGGTGCAGAACCTCGTGCTCCAAGCCGTCGACCTCGGGCTGGTCACGCACCAGGTGGGCGGGTTCTCGCCGGAGGCGCTGCGGGAGGCCTTCGCGATCCCGGAGGACGTGCGGCCGGTCGTGGTGGTCGCGGTCGGGGTGCTCGGGGACCCGGACGACCTGCCGGAGGACCTGGCAGCGCGGGAGCGCCGGGAGCGGGTGCGCAGGCCGCTGGCCGAGACGGCGTTCACCGGGGAGTGGGGGGCGCCGGGCGTGGAGATGAGCCCGCCCGCCCCCCCCGGCCCCCCGGGGAGCCCCCCCCCGGGGGGGGGCC
>NZ_JBHWIE010000488.1:0-4406 GCF_042732085.1 Actinosynnema sp. NPDC059797 | reverse complement strand
CACCCGGGACTGGGGAGCGGCCGTGGTGGGCCTCGCCGGCCTGCTGCGCCCGGGAGGCGCGCTCTGCGTGGCCGAGGGCGGCCTGCCCACGCGGTGCCTGCCCCGGGACACCGGCGTCGGCCGCCCCGGCCTGGAGGTGCGCCTGGACGAGGCGCACGACCGCTGGTTCACCGACTGGTTCGAAGGCCGCCCCGGGCAGGAGCGCCAGACCAGGGGCTGGTCGGACCTGCTCGTCGACGCGGGACTGGTCGGGGTCACCAGCCGCAGCGCGCTGGTCGACGTGCCGGCGCCGCTGCCCGGACACGTGCGCGCGGTGGTCCTGGCGGAGTTCGCGGCCCGGGTCGGCCGGGCGCGCCCGTTCCTGCCCGACGACGACGTGGCGGCGTGGTCGCGGCTGCTCGACCCCGCCGACCCCGCCTGGGCGGGGCGCCGCACCGACCTGGCGCTGCTCACCGCCCGCACGGCCCACCTGGGCTGGGCCCCGGACGCACCTGACCCCTCGAACACCCGCGGCGCGAGCGCGTGACGGACCCGTCACGCACGGCACCTTGTTGAAAATGGTTATCGTTTTAGTTAGCGTGGGCGCGTCCGGTTCGGCGGAGAGGGAGACATGCGACCCCGCCCAGTGCAGTCCGATGTGGATCGAAAACCCGTCCGGGGGTGGGCGCGCGCCGCCGCCTTCCTGGCCGCGGTCTGCGTCCTCGGCGCGACCCCGGTCCCCGCCGCGGCGGCCGGGGGACCCGCGCCGACCCCGCCGCCGAGGCAGGCGCTCGCCTCCGGGCACGCCGACCTCCTGTCGGTATCCCTGGAGTCGGGCTCGCTGGCGCTGGCCGGTCGGTCCGATGTGGACGGTTCGTCGACCCGCTTCGACCCGGCGCGCACCACGGTGCACGTCACCGACGCCGCGTCGCGGCCCGCGCCCGCCTCCCCCGACTACGGCTTCCTCGGCGTCCCGGCGGGCGCGCCGATCCACGTGGTGCCGCAGGCGTTCCGGCCCGGGGTGCTGTGGGCCGGCTGGAACACCGAGGCGGTCCCCCGCGGCGCGCTGGCCGGGGACGTGGTGGACATCGCCCTGCGCGACGTGCGCGGCCCCGGCCAGGTCGAGGTCTACCTCGCCGGCGTCGACGGCCCCGAGCGGGTGTGGAGCTCGCGCGACCCCGGCCTGCGCACGCTGCGCGCGGCGGTGCCGACGCACGCGCACGCCAACTGGGCGTTCACCGCGCCGGGCGTCTACGAGCTGGAGTTCGCCGCGTCCGCCACCACCACCTCGGGCACGCCGCTGGCGTCCGCGCCCCTCCGGTACGTCGTCGCGGTCGGCGGGCTCTCCCCCGCGCCGACCACGACCGCGCTGGACGTCGCGGAGACCCCCGAGGGGCTCCGGCTCACCGGCCGCGTGTCCGGCGGGCCGGCGCACCTGCACGGCGGCGTGCCGACCGGCTGGGTCGAGTTCCACCGCCACCACGCCGACCGCGACGAGGTCGTGGGCCACGTGGCGGTGGACGACGGGGTGGGCGCGCTGACCGTGCCCGACGCACCCGACGCCCTCGCCTACACCGCCCGGTTCGCGCCCGCGGTGCACGACCTGGTCGCGGCCTCCGAATCGCCGGCGGTCGCGAACCCCGGCGCGCCGCCCGGCGCCGCCGTCACCGGTGTCCGCGACCGCTACACCGCCGGCGAGACCGTCACCGCCACGGCGCTGGTCGTCCCAGAGCGCCCCGGCCACACCACCGAGTGGTGGACCAGGGAGGGCGGGGTCACCACGCCGCGCGGCGCCGGCGGCGTGCTCACCACGACGGCCACCGCCGACCTCGACGGCGCCGAGCTGGGTTTCGACCTGGTGGACGCCGGGGGCTCCGTCGTCGCCTCCGCCCGGGGCGTGCCCCTGCGCGTCGCCGCAGCCGCGCCGCCGACGACCCCACCGGCCACGACCCCACCGACTACGACCCCACCGGCCACCACGTCACCGACCACCACGTCACCGACCACCGCGCCCGCACCGACGACGCCTGCCCCCACCACCGAGGCGTGCGTCGCCACCCCGGTGACCCGGACCGCCGAGCCCGGCGAGGTCGAGGTCGTCACCGACGGCCACTTCGACTACGGGCCGGTGGTCGAGGGCGGCGCGCTCACCGCCCGCGTCAAGGACGACCGCCAGGGCTCGCCGACGTGGCGCGACCCGAGCGGTTACGTGTTCCACCTGACCGACGCGGCGCGCACCACCCCGCCGGCCGGCTCGGGCTACGACTTCCTCGGCGGCGGTCCGGTGTGGACGATCCCGCTGACCCAGCGGGCGGGCATCCCGTGGATCGGCTGGAACACCCAGCACCCGTCCATCGCCGAGTCGATCACCGGCGACGTCACGATGACCCTGGAGGGCGTCGAGGGACCGGGCCGGCTCGCCGTCTACGGGCAGGACCCGTTCGGCGGCGTCGGCGACCGCTACTTCGGCACCGTCGAGGGCTTCCCCCGCTCCACCGCGGTCCCGGTCGGCCGCTCCGGCGTCCACGTGCACGGCGTGTGGGCCTTCACCGCGCCCGGCAGCTACGCGGTGACCTTCGCCTTCAGCGGCACGGCGAACGGGCGCGCGCTCACCGCGAAGAGCACCCTCGCCTTCCACGTCGGCCCCGGCGACCCCGCCGCGGCCCGCCCGAAGAGCCGGGTCGTCGACCAGGTCGGCCGCACCGCGAGCGGGCAGGACTGCGCGCTCGGGCCGAGGGACCTGGCGAGCACCGGGCTGGGCGGCGAGGCCCTCGTCGGGCTCGGCGTCGCCGCCGCGCTGCTGATCCCCCTCGGCTTCCTGCTCACCAGCCTGGCCACGCTCTCCGCGGCCCGTCGACGCCCCTGACCGATCCCCACGAGAAAACGAGGAAAGAACCTTGAACGCAGTGCAGGACCGCAGGACCCGACGCCGAACGCGGCACGCCGCCGCGGTCGCGTCGATCACCGCCCTGGGGCTCGCCCTGGGGTCCCTCACCGGGACCGCCCACGCCGAAGGCGCTTACGCCGACAAGCAGGTCGTGTCCGAAGGCCACGCGGACGTGTTCTACGTCGACGTCGTGGACTCCGCGCACGTGCTGACGGCGCACACCGCCGCCGGCAACGTCGCGCCCGAGGACCTCGTCATCCAGGCCAAGCCGTCGGTGGCCTCGCGGACGGTCAGCGCGACCGTCGCCGGCCTGCCCGGCTGGAAGCCGCAGGGCGGGACCTACTACCTGCTGCCGCAGACCTCCCAGGCCGGCCAGGTGTTCGCGGGCTTCGGCCAGAGCTCCGCCGTCGCCGAGGGCACCTCGGTGACCTACACCCTCGACTCGGTGGAGGGCCCCGGCGCGTTCGCGCTGTGGCAGAACGCCGAGGACGGCCCGAACGTCTTCCTCGCCTCAGCCGAGGGCGGGCCGAGGTCGTTCACCAGCGTGGCCGACCACGAGCACGTCAACTGGGGCTTCACCGAGCAGGGCGAGTACCGCCTGGTCGTGCGGGCCTCGGTGACGCCTCCCGGCGGCGCCACCGCGGAGCTGCCGGCCGCCACCTACACGTTCTTCGTCGGCGAGGAGCTGCCGCAGGACCCGGGCACCGACCCCGGCACCCCGGCCACGCAGCTCACCGTCACCGGCCTGGCCGCGCACTACCACGCCGGCGGCGTGGCGGCCCTGACCGCGGTGCAGACCCCGCCGACCGGCGAGGAGCACTACCACTGGTTCACCCGTGCCGCGGGCGAGACCGAGTGGTCGTTCGTGCCGGAGGCCTACACGGCCAAGTACGGCTTCGTCGTCCGCACCTCCGATGACAACCGCGAGATCAAGGCCGTGCTCTACGACCACGACCACCGGGTGATCGCCGAGTCAGCGCCGGTCGTCGTCGACGTCGACGACCACGGCAACGACCCGGTCAACGGCCCGACCATCACCACCACGCTGTCCGAGCAGCAGGGCGCGCTCGTGGTCAGCGTCGCGCCGGAGAACCGGGAGGTGGACCTGGGCGCGCTGGAGCTCAACCCGGCCGCCGACCGCTACACCGCCGCCGGCGCGCTCAAGCCGATCACGGTCACCGACACCCGCGCGGAGAACCCCGGCTGGAACGCCTCCGGCCGGGTGCGGGCCTTCACCACCGTCGACGGGCAGCAGCTCGGCGGCAAGTACCTGGGCTGGACGCCCGCCGTGCTGTCCGCCTCGGCCAACCAGACCGTGACCGCGGGCCCGCGGGTCGACTCCGGCTTCACCGCCGGCAACGGCCTGGCCACCTGGTCGCAGCTGGGCGCCGCGGCGGCCGGCGCCGGGCGCGGCACCGCCCAGCTCGGCGCGGAGCTGAACCTGGAGGCCCCCGCCGACCTGGCGCCGGGCACCTACCGGGCCATGCTCATCCTCACCGCCATCTGATCCCACCCCCGGTGCGGGTCCACCCCTTCGAAA
>NZ_JBHWIE010000487.1:0-4408 GCF_042732085.1 Actinosynnema sp. NPDC059797 | reverse complement strand
GCCGCCGACGGCGCGGGCTGGTCCGAGGGTTCCGGCGTGGTGGTGCTGGAGCGGCTGTCCGACGCGCTGCGCAACGGCCACGAGGTGCTGGCCGTGATCCGCGGCTCGGCGGTGAACCAGGACGGCGCGTCCAACGGCATCACCGCGCCCAACGGCCCGTCGCAGCGCCGCGTCATCCGCGCGGCCCTGACCGACGCGGGCCTGGCGCCGGCCGACGTGGACGTGGTCGAGGCCCACGGCACCGGCACCCGCCTCGGCGACCCGATCGAGGCCCAGGCCGTGCTGGCGACCTACGGCCAGGACCGCGAGCGACCGCTGTGGCTGGGCTCGCTGAAGTCCAACATCGGCCACTCGCAGGCCGCCGCGGGCGTCGCCGGCGTGATCAAGATGGTGCTGGCGATGCGCAACGGCGTGCTGCCGCGCACCCTGCACGTGGACGAGCCGACGCCCGAGGTCGACTGGACCAAGGGCGACGTGGCGCTGCTGACCGAGGAGCAGCCGTGGCCCGAGACCGGCCGTCCGCGCCGGGCGGCCGTGTCGTCGTTCGGCATCAGCGGCACTAACGCGCACGTCGTGCTGGAGCAGGCCCCCGCCACGGAGGCAGGCACCGCGGAGACCGGGACCGAACCGGTCGAGCGCGAGCCCGAGCGCCCCGGCGTGGTGCCGTGGGTGCTGTCCGGCCGCACCGACGACGCGCTCCGGGCGCAGGCCGGGCGGCTGGTCGACCACCTGACCCGGCACCCCGACCTGTCGGCGCGCGACCTGGGCTGGTCGCTGGCCACCACGCGGTCGGCGTTCGAGCACCGCGCCGTGGTGCTGGGCGGGGACCGGGACGCGCTGGCCGCCGGTGTCGGCGCGCTGGCGCAGGGCGAGCCGTCCGGCGCGCTCGTCACCGGCGTGGCCGACGTGGCGGGCAAGACCGTGTTCGTCTACCCCGGCCAGGGCGCGCAGTGGGCTGGCATGGCCGCCGAGCTGCTGGACGCCTCGCCGGTGTTCGCCGCCCGCATGGCCGAGTGCGCCGAGGCGCTGTCGGCGTTCGTCGACTGGGACCTGATCGCGGTCGCCCGGGGCGCCGAGGGCGCGCCGTCGCTGGAGCGCGTGGACGTGGTGCAGCCGGTGCTGTGGGCGGTCATGGTGTCGTTGACCGCGCTGTGGCGGCACCACGGCGTCACCCCGGACGCGGTCGTCGGCCACTCGCAGGGCGAGATCGCCGCCGCCGTCGTGGGCGGCCACCTGTCGCTGCTCGACGGCGCCCGGGTGGTGGCGCTGCGCAGCCGCGCCATCCGCGAGCACCTGGCCGGGCACGGCGGCATGGTGTCGGTCGGCCTGTCCGCCGACGCGGTCCGCCCGCACCTGGAGCCGTGGGGCGAGCGCATCTCGGTCGCCGCCGTCAACGGCGCCTCCTCCGTCGTGGTCTCCGGCGAGCCGGAGGCCCTGGACGAGCTGGTCGCGACCCTGACCGCGCTGGACGTGCGCGCCAAGCGCGTCAACGTCGACTACGCCTCGCACTCCGCGCAGGTCGGCTCGATCGAGCAGCGGCTGCTGGCCGACCTCGCGCCGGTCGGCCCGCGCGCGGGCGAGGTGCCGATGCTGTCCACGGTGACCGGCGAGTGGGTCGAGGACGCCGCGCTGGACGCCCGCTACTGGTACACCAACCTGCGCACCACGGTCGCGTTCGACCCGGCCATCCGCACCCTCGCCGAGCGCGGGCACGCGGCGTTCGTCGAGGTCAGCCCGCACCCGGTGCTGGCGATGAGCATCCAGGAGACGCTGGACGACCGCGAGCAGCCGACCGCGGTGGTCGGCACGCTGCGCCGCGACGAGGGCGGCCCGGCCCGGTTCGCCCGCTCGCTGGCGGAGCTGCACGTGCGCGGCGTCAGCCCGGACTTCACCGTGCTGCTGCCCGGCGGCGCGCGGGTGCCGCTGCCCACCTACGCGTTCCGGCACCGGCACTTCTGGCTGACCGAGGAGCCGGCCGCCGCCGCTGCCGACCCCGCCGACGCGGCGTTCTGGGCCGCGGTGGAGAACGGCGGCCTGGAGTCGCTGGCGGCCGACCTGGCGGTGGACGAGGAGGCGCTGAGGCAGGTGCTGCCCGCGCTGACCACGTGGCGCTCGCGGCTGCGCGAGGACTCCACCGTGGACTCGTGGCGCTACCGCGTCGAGTGGCGGCCGGTCGAGGCGGACGTGCCGGTGGTGTTCCCCGGCTCGTGGCTGCTGGTGGTGCCGGAGGCCCTGCGCGACGACAAGCGCGTCACGATCATCGCGGACGGCTTCGCCGCGCGCGGCGCGGACGTGCTGCGGGTCGAGGTGGAGGAGCCGGACCGCGCCGCGGTGGCCGAGCGGGTCCGCGCGGCGGTCGGCGACACCACGCCGGACGGCGTGCTGTCCCTGCTGGGCCTGGACTCCCGGCCGCACCCGCTGTTCCCGTCGCTGTCGCGCGGCGTGGCGGCCTCGGTCGTGCTGGTGCAGGGCCTGGACGACGCGGGCGTGTCCGCGCGGCTGTGGTTCGGCACCTCCGCGGGCGTGGCGGTGGACGACTTCGAGGAGTTGGCCGACCCGTACCAGGGCGCCCTGTGGGGCATCGGCACGGTGCTCGGCCTGGACCGGCCGACCTCCTGGGGCGGCCTGGTCGACCTGCCGGTCGACGTGGACGACCTCGTGGTGGAGCGGCTGGTCGGCGTGCTGGACTCCGGGGAGGAGGACCAGGTGGCGCTGCGGCCGGCCGGGGTGCTGGCGCGGCGGCTGGTCCGCGCGCCCGCGCCCGCGACGGAGAGCCGGTGGCGGCCGCGCGGCACGGTCCTGGTGACCGGCGGCACGGGCGGCGTCGGCGCGCACCTGGCCCGCTGGCTGGTCGAGGGCGGCGCGGAGCGGGTCGTGCTGACCTCGCGGCGCGGCCCGGACGCGCCCGGCGCGGCGGAGCTGCTGGCCGAGCTGGGCGGCAAGGCCGAGGTCGTGGCGTGCGACGTGGCCGACCGGGAGGCCCTGCGCGGGCTCCTGGAGTCGCTGCCGGAGCTGACGGCGGTGTTCCACGCGGCGGGCGTCATGCACCGCGAGTCCGGCCTCGACGACGTGTCCGTGGCGGACTTCGCGGAGATCGGCCACGCCAAGGTCGCCGGCGCGCTGCACCTGGACGAGCTGCTGGCGGGCCGCGAGCTGGACGCGTTCGTGGTGTTCTCCTCCGGCGCGGCGGTGTGGGGCTCGGGCGGCCAGACCGGCTACGCGGCGGCCAACGCCGTGGTCGACGGCGTCGTGCGCGGTCGCCGGGCCCGCGGCCTGGCGGGCACCTCGGTGGCGTGGGGCTCGTGGGGCGGCGGCGGCATGGCGTCCGGTGAGGCGGGCGAGCACCTGGCCCGGCTCGGCGTGGGCGTGATGGAGCCGAGGCTCGCGGTCTCCGCGCTCCAGGGCGTGCTGGACCGCGGCGAGGGCCACGTGGTCGTCGCCGACCTGGACTGGGCGAAGTTCGCGCCCACCTACGCGCTGTCCCGCCCGCGCCCGCTCATCGACACCGTGCCGGAGGCGCGGGCGGCGCTGGAGCCCGCCGAGGACGACACCGCCGAGCAGGACGGCGACCTCGCCGCGAAGCTCGCGGGCCTGCCCGACGGCGAGCGCCGCGCGCTGCTGCTCGACGTCGTGCGCACGCACGTGGCCTCGGTGCTCGGCTACGCCGGCGCGGACGCCGTGGAGCCCAACCGGGCGTTCAAGGACATCGGCTTCGACTCGGTCACCGCCGTCGAGCTGCGCAACGCGCTGAACAACGCGACCGGCGTGCGGCTGCCCGCGACCCTGGTGTTCGACCACCCGACGCCGAACGCCCTGGTCAACCTCCTGCACACCGAGCTGGTCGGCGACGGCGAGGCGCCCGTCGGCTCCGTGCTGGCCGAGCTCGACCGGCTGGAGGTCGCCGCGGCGAACCTCGGCCCGGCGGAGATCGAGGCCGGGCACATCACCACCCGGCTCCAGAACCTGCTCAGCCGGCTCAACCAGACCGTCGCGGGCGACGCGCCCGCGGAGGTGGCCGACCGGCTCGAGAGCGCGTCCGCGGACGACGTCTTCGACTTCATCGACCGCGAACTCGGCATGGCCTGAGTTTCACCCAGCCTGGGTCCCCTGGGCGTCACTCCCCTCCGGTACAGCAGACTTGGTGAGGCACAAACGATGGCGAACGAAGAGAAGCTCCTCGACTACCTCAAGAAGGTGACGGCCGACCTCCACCAGACGCGGCAGCGCCTGCGGGAGGCCGAGTCCGACGAGCAGGAGCCGATCGCGATCGTCGCGATGGCGTGCCGCTACCCGGGCGGGGTGCGGTCGCCGGAGGACCTGTGGCGGCTGGTCGCGGAGGGCGGTGACGCGATCGGCGACTTCCCGACCGACCGCGGCTGGGACACCTCCGCGCTGTTCGACAGCGACC
>NZ_JBHWIE010000486.1:0-4414 GCF_042732085.1 Actinosynnema sp. NPDC059797 | reverse complement strand
CAGTCCTCCAGCAGCTTCGTCATCCGCTCCTCGAAGTCGCCCCGGTAGCGGGTGCCCGCCACCATGGCGGGCAGGTCGAGCCGGACGACCCGCCTGCAGGCCAGCACGTCGGGCACGTCGCCCGCCGCGATGCGCTGCGCCAGGCCCTCCACGATGGCGGTCTTGCCGACACCGGCCTCGCCGATCAGCACCGGGTTGTTCTTGGTCCGGCGCGACAGCACCTCGACGGTCTGCTCGATCTCGTCGTCCCGCCCGATGACCGGGTCGAGGTCGCCCGCGCGGGCCCGGTCGGTCAGGTCGAGCCCGAACTGCTCCAGCACCCCCTCCCGGTCGGGCCGGTTCCCCCGGTCGGCGGCGCCGGGCCCGCGGCCCGCCAGGTTCTCCGGGGTCACCCGCGCCTCGCCGAGCAGCCGCCCCGCGCCCGACGCGGGGTTCGCGGCCAGCGCCAGCAGCAGGTGCTCGGGCCCGATGTACGACGAGCCGAGGCCGCGCGAGATCTGGTGGGCGTCCAGGATGACGCGCTTGGCCGCCGGGGTCAGCCGCACCGGGCCCCGGCGCGGCCCGCCGGTCGCCGACTGGCGCTCGACCTGCCCGGCCAACGCGTCCGGGTCGGCGCCCGCGCGCTCCACGAGCGCCCTGGAGGTCGGCTGCCGGGTGGCCGCCCACAGCAGCTGCTCGGTGTCCAGGTCGGTGCGGCCCCACTCGGCGGTCTGGTTGACCGCATCGGCGAGCAGGTCCCTGGCCTGCTCGCTGAGCAGGTCGGTGATGTCGACCGGGTTCGACCTGCGCCCGACCGGATTGGCGCCGAAGAACTGCGCCAGGAACTCGTCGAAGGGGCTCCTGCCCGGACCGCCCGGTCCGAAGAAACCGGTCATCGCACACCCTCCAGGTCGGCGCCGCCCGAGGTCCCGCGCGGTCCGGTTCGACATCGTCCCGTGGGGGCTTGCCGGAGGTGGGCGCCACAAACCTGCCGGCCGCGGCAACGGCGCGGACCGCCGTGCACTGTGCACGATCGGGTGACTTGCGGGGAACCGCAGCACCGGCGCACAGCCCCCGATTGGCCTCTGGCCGACCCCGTCGCACCCGGGCAGGCTTCGGGTACCGCAGTGTCCTGGGGGGACACTCAGACGTGTCACCTGCGTCCTTCTTCGTCTGCGGTGCGCCGGTTCTCCCGTTGAGAGGAAAACAGAGGCAATGCCGTTAACGAGGTCATCGCGCCGGTCACCGGTGCGCCTGCTCGCCGTCGCCCTGCTGGCCGGTGGCGCACTCCTCGCCCCGCTCTCCCAAGCCTCCGGCGCCACGCCGGACAAACCGGTCGAGGTGGCCGCGCCGACGCCGGACTCGCCCGTCAGCGGCAGGCTCGTGCCCGCGCTGCGCGGTGACGCGGCGAGGGCCGCGGCCGGTCCGCAGGTCAGCTCGGGCGTCCTCAGGCGCGGGGAGTCCGCGCGCACCGGTCGGACCGGGGACGCCAAGACCTCCGACACCACGACCATCACGCCGTGGAGCGGCTCCCTGCACGTCGTCTGGGGCGCGTTCCCGACCGTGTCGTCCATCGGGGCGCAGGCCACCCACACGGTCAACCCCGGCATCAGCATCCCGTCGGGCAACCCCGACGTGGTGTACGCCCCGACGCTGGTCCCGAGCGGGAAGACCTGCATCGAGGTCACCACGTTCTACTGGCAGGGCGGCAACGGCGTCGGCGCGTGGGACTGGTGCGCCGCCTCGCCCGGTTTCGCCGCGGTGGCCTGGATCGACTCGACCTTCCTGAGCACCTACACCACGTCGTTCCAGGGCCTGCCCGCCTACGAGGTGCTGGACGTGCAGACCAACGCGGTGACCAACTCCTGGACCGCCTACCTCTACAACTACACGACCTCCAGCTGGGACGCGCTGTTCACCAGCGCCGACACCGCGAAGCTCAGCGAGACGCACGGCGGCTGGAGCATGTTCGAGATCTACTCCGAGTACAACCCGGCCACGGGCCAGGGCCACTACTGCACGGAGACCTACGGCACCCAGTACCACGCCGCGAACCTCAAGATCAAGCTCGGCAGCACGTGGACCCCGCTGACCACCGCCAACTCCACCGTCACGCCTCCGGGCAGCGTCAACAGCACCGACTTCGGCTGCTACGGCCTGTCGTTCACCCTCCAGACGGCGAACAGCCACTGGCAGGTGACGCACTGAGGCCGGTGGTCCGGTGCGGCTCCCGGGGGGGGCGCACCGGACCACCTCACCGGGTCACCGCACCCCGAGCAGGCGGCCGTCCTCCGCGCCGTAGCACAGCAGGCGCCCCGGCGCGGGGCGCACGCTCAGGACCTCGCCGGCGGCCGGTTCGCCCTGCTCGGGCACGGTGAGGCTGACCAGCGCGCCGCCCGCGCACTCCAGGGTCACCAGCGAGGTCACGCCCAGGTTCTCCACGGTGGACACCCGGCCGGTCAGGCCGTCCTCGGCGACGTGCAGGTACTCGGGCCGCACGCCGACCACCACGGGCGTGCCGGCGGGCAGCCCGGGCGGACCGGGCAGGCGCGCGCCGGCGCACTCGACGCCGTCGTCCCGGGCGGTCCCGTCGAGCAGGTTCATCGGGGTGGAGCCGATGAAGTTGGCCACGAACGTGTCGGCCGGCCGCTGGAAGACCTCGCGCGGCGTGCCGAGCTGCCGGACCCGCCCCGCCTCCATCACCGCGATCCGGTGCGCCAGCGCCAGCGCCTCCGCCTGGTCGTGCGTCACGAACACGGTGGTCAGCGCCAGCTCGCGCTGCAACCGCTTGAGGAACGTCCTGGCCTCCAGCCGCAGCCGCGCGTCCAGGTTCGACAGCGGTTCGTCGAGCAGCAGCACGTCGGCCTCGACCGCGATCGCCCGCGCCAGCGCGGTGCGCTGCTGCTGCCCGCCGGACAGCTGGCCCGGCCTGCGGTCGAGCAGCCCGGACAGGCTCAGCCCGGCCGCGACCCGCTCGGCCGCCTCGCGCTGCCGCGCCCTGGGCGCGCGTCGCACCCGCAGCGGGTAGGCGATGTTCTCCGCCACGGTCATGTGCGGGAACAGGGCGTAGTCCTGGAACACCATCGCCACGCCGCGATCGCCCGGCGGCACGTCGGTCAGCTCGCGCGAGCCGATCGAGACCGCGCCCGAGACCGGTTGCTCCAGGCCCGCGATGGTGCGCAGCAGCGTGGTCTTGCCGCAGCCCGACGGGCCGAGCAGGGCGAACAGCTCGCCGTCGGCGACGCGCAGGTCGAGCCCGTCCACGGCGCGCACCCCGTTCGGGTACTCGACGGACAGCCCGGTGATGTCGATGCCCGCCATCAGCTCTTGATCCCCCCGTGGAACCGGAACCCGTAGCGCTTGTCCACCAGCAGGTACAGCACGACCACCGGGATGTAGTAGAGCAGCGAGAACACCGGGAGCACGGTCAGGTTGGCGTTGCCGCCCTCGTCCTGGAGGGTGCGCAGCAGCACCGCCGCCGGTTGGCGGCCCACGTCGCGCAGCAGCAGGAACGGCAGCAGGAAGTTGCCCCACGCGTTCACGAACGACCACACCACCACGGCCGCCACGCCGGGGCGGGCGACGGGCAGCACCACGTGCCCCAGGACCTGCGCCGGCGAGGCGCCGAACACCCGCGCGGCCTCCTCGTAGGAACGCGGCACGGTGTCCATGAAGTCCTTGAGGATGAAGATCGCGGCGGGCAGCATCCCGCCCGCGATCACCAGGGCGGTGCCGAACCGCGAGTCGATCAGGCCGAGCTGGAGCATCAGCACGAACACCGGCACCATCGCCGCGGTGCCGGTGACCACGCTGGACAGCAACAGCAGCAGGTAGAGCAGCGCGTCGCGGCCCGGGACGCGGACCCGGGACAGCGAGTAGGCGGCCAGCGCGGCCAGGGACGCGGTCACCGCGGTCGCCACCACGCACAGCACCAGCGAGTTGACCAGGGAGGTGAGCGCGTACGGGTGGGCGAGGGCGGCGCGCGCGTTCGACGTCGTCCAGTCCGGCCACCGCACGCCCAGCCCCGGCTCGGCGTCGAACGGCGCGGACGCCAGCCACAGCATCGGCACCGCGAAGAACGCCAGCACCACCGCGATCAGCACGTGGAAGCCGAGCCGGCGCACCACCCGCGCCGGGGTCACGCCCGCCTCCGCAGCAGCCGCAGGTAGACCAGCGCGACCAGCAGGTTGCCGACCAGCAGCAGCGCCGACAGGGCCGAGGCGTACCCGAGTTGGCCGCCCTCCAGCGCCTGGCGGTAGATCAGCACGGGCAGCACCTCCGACTCGTGGTTCGGCCCGCCCGCGGTCAGCAGGAACGGCGTGAAGTCGTTGGCCGTCCACAGGCTGATGAGCAGCGTGTTGGTCAGCACGTGCCCGCGGATGTGCGGGAACACCACGTCGCGCACCAGCCGGGGGCCGCTCGCGCCCAGCAGGCG